>NZ_JBFAPH010000160.1:0-14995 GCF_040675635.1 Streptomyces sp. NPDC049577 | reverse complement strand
GCGGGGCGGACAGGGCCAACGCTGCCGCCGGGCCGGAGGCCGGGCGTGGTGGTGCCGGATGCCGGTGCGGACGGCAGGGGAGAGCCGACCGCTCACGCGGCCGGACCACGGTGCCGGCCGGGCAGCAGTACCCCCATGACCGACCCGATGCCGTCCCCCGGTCCGGCTGCCCCTCTCGGTGTCGCCCCCTTCGGCGTCGCTCCCCCGGCCACCGGTACGCCGGTGCCATCGGTCGAGGAGATGGCCCGAGCGCTGACACCGGTCCTCGGCGAGCTGGTCCGGCACGAACTGGCCACGCGCCGACGGGACGGGCCACGCCCATTGGCCGGACGCGTTTCCGGCCGGCTCGGCCGGCTCTGACCCCGAGGAGGTGAGTCCCTTGGCGGACGAGGAAGTCCTGCTCACCCCCCGGTTCCGTGTCACGGTCGGCCCGCGGAACCTGGGCGCCTTCGCCAGCTGTGACGGCCTGGGCTGTGAGATCGAACTCGAGGAGTACCGGGAGGGCGGCATGAACGACCGGGTGTGGTGGCTGCCGACACGGTTGAGATACCCGAACATCGTGCTCACCCGGCCGGTCACCAGGGACACGGCCAAGGTGTGGCAATGGCTGCGCCCGCAGGTGGAGCGGGTGTGCCGGACCGGCGCGGAGATCCAGGCCCTCCGCACGGATGGAAAACCGCTGATCCACTGGACACTTGCCGACGTGCTGCCGGTCCGTTGGTCCGGCCCGTCCTTCACGGTCGACGACGTGCGCGGCACGGTGGAGCGGCTGGAACTCTGCCATCACGGCATCATCGATGTCCGGACGGGAAGGTGACCGGAACACCATGGCGGAACTGGTCCGAGCCATCCTCCGCATCTTCGATCCCCCGGCGGGCAAGGCGAACACGCCCGGCCGGGAGCGGGCGACGGTCATGCCCACCTTCAATCCGACCGATCTGAGCATCACCAAGGCGGCCACCTGGGCCTACCAGCCCGCGGCCGGTGCGACGACCGCGGCCCGCGGCTCGTTCACCGGCGCGCAGCCGAAGTCGATGAGCCTGCGGCTGTTCTTCGACGCGGGCGACAACCGGGAGAGCACGGTGCAGCACCAGGTCGACATGCTGTTGTCCTGCTGTGTGCCCACCCAGGCGAGCGCGGCCGAACACATCGGCCAGCCGCCATGGGTGCGGCTGGAATGGGGCAAGGACCAGACCACCCGGTTCAACGCCCGGATGCTGTCGCTGCAGGCCCGGCTGACCCGGTTCGCCAAGGACGGTACACCGTTGCGTGCCGAGTGCATGGTGACCGTCGAGGAGGTCGGCGGCGAGGTCCCGGGGCAGAACCCCACCTCGGGTTCACCGGCCGCCCACCAGAGCCACCAACTGGTGGAAGGGGAGAACCTGGCGTTGCTGGCGTACCGCATGTACGGGGATCCCACCCTCTGGCGGGTGCTGGCCCGGATCAATGAGATCAGCGATCCGCTGAGGCTGGTACCGGGCACGGTCCTGGAGCTGCCGGCCGATATCCGGGATGTGTCGTCGTGGGCAGGGTGATGAGCGGGCGGCCGCCGGCCGCCGAGCCGGTCATCTCCACCACCGGCCCCTTGCCGGCCCAGTGGAGTGCAGCGTTTGTGGACGGCTTCGTGGACCACACCGTCAACCAGCCGGCCGAGGCCGTCCTGCGGTTCGCCGACCCCCGGCACCGGATGCTGGCGGAGACCCGGATCACGCTCGGCACCGCGCTCCGGGTGGCGGTGGTGACGTCCGCCGACCGCAAGCGCACCGCGCTGTTCGACGGCGAGGTGACCGGGTTGGAGACCGAGAGCGACCCGGCCGGCGTGTTCACCGTGCTGCGGGGCATGGACCGCGGCCACCGGCTGCTGCGCGGACGGCGGGCCGCCACATACCCGAAGACCACGGTGCGTGAAGTAGTGGCGAAGCTGGCCAGGCGCGCCGGCCTCAAGGCCGGCCAGGTGGACCCCACTTATCGCTATGAATACCTGTGTCAACCGGACGTCAGCGACTGGGACTTCCTGCTCATGCTGGCGCGAGAACACGGCGGCGCGGTCACGGTGCACGGCGACAAGCTGAGCCTCAAGGCGTTGCCCAGGGCTGCCGAAGCCCCGGCATCCTCAACTCCGAGCGGGCAAAGCGAGCAGGTACTCGAGTACGGCAAGAACCTGCTCTCACTCCGCGCCGTGGTCGACGGCGCCGAGCAGCCGGCCTCGGTGGAGGCGCGGGGGTGGGACCTGGCCGCGAAAAAGCCGATCGTGGAGTCCGCGAGGACTGCGAACAGCGCCCAATGGGCCCCGGACCGGTCGCCGCGGTCCGCTTCCGCGGCGAGCTGCGACGACATGCCACTGGTCATCGGCGAGGGGGCGTATCAGTCTCATGCGCAAGCCGCCGACGCCGCCGCGTCCGTGGCCGCCACGGTGGCAATGAGCCGAGCCGACCTGGTCGCGGTCGCTTACGGGTCGCCAGGGTTGAACGCCGGTACCGCGGTCGCCCTGTCGGGTGTCGGTGAGCCGTTCACCGGGCGCTATACGGTCACCTCCTGCCGCCATCTGTTCGATCCGGGGCAGGGGTATCGCACCAGGGTGACGCTGTCCGTGGCAGGCCAGGCCTGGGCTCGCGAGCTGCCTCGCACGGCATGGATGAGGGGGCTGGCCATCGGCATCGTGAGCCAGGTACGGACCCCACCCGGCGTGCGGGGCCGCGGCTGGGTCCGAGTCAGGTTCCCCTGGCTTTCGGACACCTATGTGACCGACTGGATGCGTGCCGTCGAATGGGGTGGCAAGGGGGGCGGGGGCGCGTTCTGCCCTGCGGCGGGCGACGAGGTACTGGTCGGCTTCGAGCATGGCCGGCTGGACCGGCCGTATCTGCTCGGTGGCCTCTACAACGGTCAGGACAAGCCGAGCACGACCAAGACCGTGGTCACGGAGGGCGGAACCGTGGTCCGCCGTTTTCTGGCCGACCGCTGCGGCGACCGTATCGAGCTGGTGGACAGCGGAGAGGGCTCCGGCGTCCTGGTCACCACCGGCGACGGGAAGCTCAGCGTGCACCTGGACCGGGGCAAGAACGCGATCACCATCTCCGGCTCCGGCCCGGTTCACCTCAAGACCACAGGGGATCTCGTTCTCGATGGGAAAACGGTCGAACTGGCCGCCGGGGCCAGCCGGATCAGAATCTCCGCGAGTTCCATCGACCTCAAGTCCACTCGCATCGACGTCACCTGACCCGTCGGCCGTCCTTTTCGGACCGGAAGGCCGCGAAGTCCGGTGGATCGAGGGGAATTATGACGCTGGATGATGCACGGTTCCAGGATCTCGTTGACGACGCCCGGCAGTATCTGCGGCATCACTGCCCACAGTGGACCGACCACAATGTGTCCGATCCGGGCATTGTGCTGCTGGAGGCCGGTGCGCAGATGGTCGATGCGCTGTCCTACCGCCTGGATGCGCTGCCCGAGCGAGTGCAGTGGGCCGTCCTCCGGCTTCTCGGCCTGGACCCGGCTCCTGCAGTACCGGGGAGGGGATGCGAACCAAGGCCCGTCAAGCTGCGGTTGGTTGGCGACCCCGGGGCGAAGGTACCTGAAGGAGCGTCTGTTTATGGCGACGGATACGTCGCGCGGACCGACCAGCAGGCCGAGTTCGTGGCCACTGCCGCATTCCCGGTCTGTGACGTGTTTGTCGTGCCATCGGTGAAGAATCCGACCGGCAAGATCGATGTCATGCCCGTCGAGGACAGGGTGAAGCGGATAGCCCGGAACGACCTCACCGGCTGCCAACGGGTCGTCGGGCCCACGACGGTGTCCCGTGAGAATCACATGGTGGCGCTGCGAGTCCGGGTCGAGGGCGCGGCCACCGGCACGATCGAGATTCCGGTGCGGGGAGACATGCCGGAAGGGTGGGATGCCAGCTGGTTCACCGGAGTGCAACTGGCGGCGGTTGACATGAGGCAGGACGATAGCCGAGCGAAATTGCTCCTTGCCCGGATGTGTGAGGACCCGCCGCAGCAGTGGCGCCCCGGTGAATACTGGTTCTTCCTGATTCCTCGGCCCGGGGCGCCCGAATTCACCATAAGCAGGCGGGAATGCGCGGACGGTGTCCGGTTTCCGGCCGCGGCCGTGCCGGTACGCGCGGTGATCGAAGGACGCCGGCTTCTGCTCGGTACCGGAGACGGCCGGTACGGACAGCGCTTCGGCTGTCCGGAGCGGCCGGTACGGGTAGTGGTGGGCGGGACGCCGTATTCGGTTCTCGACTCCTTCCCGGTCAAACCGGGCCCGGGGCAACCATGTGTCCACGACCCGCTCACTCAGGAGATCCGGTTCAATCCCGGACTCCGGGAGGACGCGGGCGAGTTCGGCGAGGTGCCGCCCGAACACGCCCCGGTTTTCGCCGTGTTCCCCGATGACGGGGCCACGGTCCCGGTCGGCACCTTCACCTCGCTGGCGGCGCCGTACCAGGACGTCCAGGTCACTCAGGACGCCCCGGTCGCCGCGATGCCGGTCGCCCCGGCGCCCGTCGTGCCGCGGCCGGCGTTGGCCGACGCACTCGCCGGAATACGCCTCGGCGGCTGGGGCGTCCGGGACCGCGCGGTCACCGCGGCCGACTACGTCTGGCACGCACGGGCGGTCCCGGGCGTGCAGGACGCCTCCGCCGTGATCACCGGCAGCGCGCCGGCCAGGGAGGCCAGGGTGACCGTGCGCTGCGAGGAGGCCGGCGTGTGCGACGCCGTGCGGCGGCGGCTGCAGGAGGTCTCGCTGCTGGGCACCACCGTGACGATCAACGACGGGGCGACGTGATGGATCATCTCGGCACCGGCTGGAGCCACCCGGTCCGGATCACGCACGGGCGCGTCGCGCTCGTATCCGGAGCGGACAACGTGGACAAATGCCTGCGGCTGCTGGTGCGTACCAGTCTGCAGGAGCGCTGGATGCGCCCGGACTACGGCTGCTCGCTGCGCGAGCTGACCTTCCGGCCCCTGGACGCCCGGGCGGCGGGTGCCGCCGCCTACGAGGTGCGCAAGGCGGTGGAACGGTGGGAGCCGCGGGTGGTACTGGACGATGTGACCGCCACCCCCGATCCGCTGCGCGGCCGCCTGGACATCCTGCTCCGCTACCGGCTGTGCACCGGTAACAGCCCGCGCAACCTGGTCGTGCCCTTCTACCAGATCCCGCATACAGAAGGTGAGCCGAGGTGAGCTGCCCGCCGGTGAATCTGCCCGCGGTCCTGGCCGACGACCGGGTGGCCCAGGCGTTCGCCGCGGGCCTGTGTGCGATGGTGCGACCGGCCGCGGAGGCGCTGGACAACCTGGAGTACTACCTCGATCCGGCAACCACGCCCGGGCCGATGCTGGACTGGCTGGCAGCGGGTGCCCGGATTCCGCCGCACAGCGTGCCGGAGGCGCAGCTGCGGGCAGCGCTGACCGTGGCAGGCACGGTCAACCGGCGCCGGGGGACCGCGGCAGGACTGGCCACCGATCTGTCCGCCTACGGCTGGGAGTACCTGAGCTGGGCGGACAGCAGTGGAACGCTGCTGGTCCGCCTGCGCCGCACGGTTCCCGCCGCCGACCGCGAGGTGGCCACATGGGTGGTGGGGCAGCACATGCCCGCCGGACTGCTGGTCGAGATCGAGGAAGACCCGTCATGAGCGAGATCGTCAGCGCCGACCCGCGGTCCATCGCTGCCGACGGCCGGGCGGCCGTACAGGCGAAGCTCCCGGAATGGACCGGCCAGGCCGGTGACGCCGGTACCGAACTCATCGAGGTGTGGGCCCACATGGCGGCCAAACTCCGGCGCAACGTCAACCGGGTACCGGAACAGGCCCTGGACCGGGTGATCGGCGACATCACCTATGTGCCGTCCGTGCCGGCCATGGCCGAGTTCCTGGTCGAGCCGGTCTCTCATGACCAGGTGGAGATCCCGGCCGGTGCCGAGGTCGTGGTCGGGCTGCCCGGCGCGGAAACCGTGGTCTTCACCATGCCGCACGGGTTCATCGGCTCCGAGCTCGGGGCCGGGACCCCGACGCCCTACCAGATCTTCCCACCGCAGCCGCAGTGGGACCGGCTGTCCGCCGACGACCAGGCCGGCACGGCCGTCCTGGGGGAGCACGGCCTGCTGCTGACCTTCGACGGTGCTCCGCAAGGCCATGCCGACCCCGGCGCGCCATGGAGTCCGGACGTGGCCGATGTCCTGGTCAACCTCGTGGCCGAGGTGATGATCCGTCCGTCCGGCACCATTCGCTGGAGGGCGGACCGGGCCGCGTACCTCTGGGGCGCTCCGTACACGATCGGCTACCAGGACGAGGTGGGCTGGTGGCCGCTGGAGACCGGGGACACCACCGACGCCCTGCACCGGTCGGGGCGGCTCACCTTCCGCAGCCGTGACAATGTGCGCGCGGCACGGCTACCGGACGGCGTTCCCGGCGCAGGGAGGTACGCCATCTGCCTGCCCACCACCGAGGGCACCTGCGCGCTGACCGTGACAAGGCTGGTCGATGCGAACCTGCGGCGCGCCCCCGGCCTGTCACCGGCACCGAAGCCGATCCCGTATTTCATCCCGAAGCGGCCGGACTGGGCGGAGCAGGTCATGCATGAACTCCCCGAGTGCGGGCTCCTGCTTCCGTTTATGACCGAACCGGACGGTGGCACCATCGTGGTCGTGACGGACTGGCCGAGCGGCCCTCCGCACACCCCGCCATGGACCGGGCAGGCAAAGGTGTGGACGGCCCGGGGCTGGATGCCGACAGTCGCGGAGCAGCCGACGGCCCACCCGCCGGGCCGTCTGCGCCTCCGGCTCCCGGCCCCGGCGGCGCCGCTGCCCAAGGGGTCACCGGCGCCGGGCCGTTACTGCCTGGTGGTGCCGACCGCCGAACCGACGGCGGTCCCCGGTGTCCACATCTGGAACCTGCCCTCGGGAACGGTCGGTGCGGTGCGTGGAGTCCACCAGGGCCCCGAGGACGCCGGCGTCTCCACGGGCGAGCCCGGGCAGCGGTTCCCGCTGTTGCACCGGCCCTTGCCGGTCCAGGAGGAGGACGAGCCCCTGCTGGAGACCATCGACCGATGGGGCGTCGGTCAGCTCTGGAGCCGGGTCGAGTCGTTCGCCGGCTCCGGCCCCGGCGACCGGCATTTCCGACTCGACCACCAGGCCGGCGAGGTGGTGTTCGGCCCGCTGCTGACCGGTATGGACGGGGTACGCCGCCAGTTCGGCGCCGTCCCGCCCGCCGGGGCACGCATCAGGGTCGGCCGCTATGTGGTGTCCGACGCCGCCGCCGGCCGAGTACCGGCCGGTGCGCCGGGGACTCTGCGGCCCGGCAACGACACATGCACGCTGACCCTGGCCGGGCAGGTGGCCGGCCGCGACGCCCGGACCGCTCGGAGCTCGCCATGGCGGATCGGGTCCGGCAGGGTGGTCAGCCTGGCGGACTGCCGGGATGCGGCCTTGTGCCTGCCGCGCGTGGGAAGGGCCGAACTGCTCGGTCACCAGGTGCTGGTCGTGCCGGCGGTCGGCTATGACGCCGCGTCGGCGGTCTCGGCCGTCGCCCTGACCGGTGCCGCGGCCGGGCTGGCGACGGATGTCCGCCGACGGCTGGAGCCGATCGCGGCCGGCACCGTACCGGTCGGGCCCATGGTGTTTGTGAGCGCGAGGATCACCGTGACGGTGACCGTGCCGAACGGACCGGAAGGGTTCGGCCTGCGGCAAGCGGTTACTGCGGCACTGTTGCACCGGTATCACCCATTGGCCGGCGGCGACCACGGCACCGGCTGGCCGGTGGGCACGGCCATCACCGCCGAGGACGTCCAGCAGACCGTCAGGCAGGCGTGCGGCGGCCTGGCAAGCACCGGCACCGTGGACGGCCGGGCACCGCAGGAGGACGAACTCGCCGTCGTCGACTCGGTAACCGTCACCGTATCCGTCGATGACGGGGACGCCCGATGAGCACCGAAGCGTCCACCACACCCCCGGCCACCGGCCTGATCGGCTCGGTGGACCGGGTATTGAAGGAATTCCTGGAGCAGCGGACGGCGCCCGGCGGAACCCACCTCAAGGTCAGCTTCGAGGTGCCGGCGGAAGGATACGAAGAACTGGTCGGCGAGGTGTACGGCAACGATCCCACCCTGGTCAACGCGTTCCTCTACGACATCCAGGAGGACCGGCCCAGGCGGACGGGCGGTGCGTCCTTCGACAAGGACTCCGAGGATTCCGGCACGCTGCGCCAAGCGCCGCGCTGGTACACGCTCTCGTACCTGTT
The DNA here is from genome assembly GCF_040675635.1 of Streptomyces sp. NPDC049577. Lineage (NCBI taxonomy): Bacteria > Bacillati > Actinomycetota > Actinomycetes > Kitasatosporales > Streptomycetaceae > Streptomyces > Streptomyces sp. NPDC049577. The sequence continues at coordinate 6,762 of NZ_JBFAPH010000160.1, read as the reverse complement.
GACCGCGCGTGCGAAGAAGGCCGAGGACCAGCACGGAGTGCTCTCCACACTGCTGGTGGTGCTGCCGGCATTCGCCGACCGGCTCCCCGAGCTGCTCCGGTTCCCCCAGGGGTGCTCCGCCACCGCGGTGTTCGGACGGTCACAGGCGGACGGCCGGTCACTGGCGGAGATGTGGAACGCGTTGCGCACTCCGCCGCGCCCCGGCCTGGAGCTGGCGATCACCGTACCGGTGGTACCGGACGCGGAAAAGGTCTTTGTCGTGCGGGAACGGGAGCTCGATGTGGACGCCGGGGGGCTGCCGTGACCGTCACCGATCCGGGTCTTCCCTATGTGCTGGGCCGGGTGGGACTGGTGGTCGAGCGGCTGCGCCGGCTGGCCGACGCCGCCCAGCACCGCACGGGCGCCGACCAGCCCGGTACCTGGGACGAGCGGACGGCGGGGGCGGAGCTGGAGGAGCTCGCCGACCAGGCCGCAGCCGCGGGGAAGGAGCCGCGGCTGCGGCGGCTGGTGCGTACTTTCGCGTTGTCGCCCATGGACCTCGACGCATTGCTGATCCTGCTGGCGCCGGAACTCGACCCCATGGCGGAGAGCTACTACCACGATATCGGGCGGTACGAAGGGCGGCCCTCGGTCGGCATGGTGCTGGCCCTGTCTGGTGCGCCGCCCTGGTCGCCGGACGCCAGGAGCCGGCTGGGTCCCGACGGCCGCCTGGTCCGGTCCGGTCTGGTATCGGTGGATGACGGCCCGGCCCCGTTGCTGCACCGCGGGGTCCGGGTGGCCGACCGGGTGATCGGCTATGTCCTCGGTGACGATCGGCCGGACCCGCTGCTGCGGCGGTACGCCTCGGTCGTACCGGGCCGGCCGAGGCCGGAGACCCGGAAGGAGGAGCGAATTCGTTATGTGCGGGGCCGCAGCGCGGTCGCCGCCGCCGACCGGGTCAGTGAGCTGCTGGCGGGGCGCCCCGCGGTCCGTGCGATGTTCGCAGATGTACCGGAGGAGGACTTCGCCCGGTTCGCCGCCGCGGTCGCACTCGAAGTCGGGCTGTGTGAAGGCCTGTTGGTGCTGGGTCCGCTCCGCACAGGCTCCACAGGCCCGCTCGCCCCGGACGCTCAGGGACGCCGGCTGCGTGCGCTCACCGACCTCGGCCTGCCCACCGTCCTCTATGGAACCGACGTCTGGGAGCACCGCTGGAGCCGCCGCCCGCCGGTGCTGTTGACCGCGGTCGGCAGCACTCCCGCCGGAGTTGTCACCGCGTTGCGGTCCGCACTGGACGGTCAGGATGTACCCACCGAGGAGCTTGAGTGCCTCGCGGCAACACACCGGATCGACAGGGGCGAGCTGCCCCGGATCGTGGCCACGGCGACCCGGCAGGCCAGGGCCGAGGGCGCCGCCATGTCCGTCCGGCATCTGCGGACCGCCGTCCGGCTGGTCGGCGGGGCCTTGCTGCCCAGGCAGATCCGCCGGATCGAACCGGCCGTCGGCTGGGCCGACCTGGTGCTGTCCGAGCACAGTGCGGCAGGACTGCGGAACTTGCTGGACCGGGTCCGCTACCGGGACCGGGTGCTGGGCGACTGGGGGATGCGCAGGGGTGGTGGCCGAGGCCGCGGCGTCGTCGCCATGTTCTCCGGAGAATCCGGTACCGGAAAGACCCTGGCGGCCGAGGTGGTGGCGGGTGAACTCGGCCTGGACCTGTACCTGGTGAACCTCGCGCAGACCGTCAACAAGTACGTCGGCGAGACGGAGAAGAACTTGGAACAGATCTTCACGGTCACCGCCGATCTGGCCGGGGTGCTGGTGTTCGACGAGGCGGACGCGCTGTTCGGCAAGCGATCCGGCATCTCCAACGCGCACGACCGGCACGCCAACACCCAGACCGCTCACCTGCTCGGGCTGCTGGAGTCCTTCGACGGCATCGCCGTCCTCACCACGAATCTGCCCGGGAACATCGACCGGGCTTTCCTGCGCCGGCTCGACCTGGTGCTGCACTTTCCCGCTCCGGACGAGGCACAGCGGCGGGCCTTGTGGGACCGCTGCCTCGGTCCCGGAACCCCACGCGGCGACGATCTCGACTTGGATCTGGTGGCCCACCGCTACGACCTGCCGGGCGGCAATATCCGCAATGCGGCGGTGGCGGCCGCCTACCGCGCCGCGGCTGAGGAGCGGCCGGTGTGCACCGCCGATCTGGCCGCGGGAATGGCCGATGAGTATCGCCGCCTGGGCCGCCTGGCCCCAGCGGCACCGTAGTCCCGACTGACGGCCAAGAACCGATGGCCACAAGGAGGATCATGCCCGCGGTACTGACCACAGCGGCCTCGATCACCTGCCCGCATGCGCCGGGCCGGGTGCCGCCGCCCGCACCGGCGCAGACGGTGCTGTTCATCATGGGCGAGCCCGTGATCACGGCGGCCGGCCTGGCATCGATGGTGATCGTGGGCTGTGCGGACTCGTCCCGGAAGCCCCCGACGCCCTGTACCAAGGTCGTCCGGCTCCCCCAGTCGAAGAAGCTGTTCATCCAGGGCTCGCCGGCGTTGCTGGCGGGTTCCGGCAAGGCGCTCAAACCACCACTGCCCTTTCCGCCGGGGGCCTCCCTGCGTGCCGAGGACACCGCTTCCCATGTATTCGCCTAGCGCCGTGGAAACCGTAGTACTGCCGGGGAAGGGCTGTGCTCGCCATGAGGTCGCTCTTGTGCGAGTGTGCCCGGGGGTCGGGGTGGTTCTGGGCGTGGATGCGCGCACTCTGGCGAAGGAGGCGGGCGTTTACGAACTGCGTACGCAGGGGTGCACCGCGGCAGTTCCCGAAGAGGTCCGCAAAATCGATGCAATGCACCTGGATTGGCGGCCCCGGGAGGAATTCGCAGGATACGTCGAGCAGTTGCTGGAACAAGTCGCGGCCACCGGGGACGGCCGCGCACTGGTGCACAGCTTCGCCAGTGCTCCTCTGCCCGTGCGGTCCGAGGGAGGGGAATGGGGCGACCTCCTGGGCGAGGAGCAGGTGTTGCGTGACAGTGAGCGGGGGACGGACTCCGGCATCCGGATCCTGATCGCGCTCGGTCTGCACGGCTGGGACTGGTGGACGGCACCGGGCAGCAGCCGGCGATGCAGTGACGGCTCCGGTACGTGGTCGATCATCTCGGTACCGTTCCGGAGGACCTTCAGCGAGGGGCAGTTCACCATTCACCCCGCTGTCGCCCTGGCGCATCAGCTCACCCATGGAAGTCAGATGCACCAGGGCCGTTATGACCCGCGGATCGCCAAGGGTGTGATCCAGACCTGGGAGTTGCATCATTTCAGCGAGAAGGACATGGTCGTCTCGGAGCTGGAAGCCCGGGGTAAGAGGCAGCAGTTACGGCATCTGACGCTCGGTGCCAAGGCGTCCCGCGGGGCCCAGGAACCGCTCGTCCCGGAGCGGACCCGGATCTCGACGGAGCTCGCCGAGCAGTACGCACTCGCCGTGCGGGGGACAACGGCTGCCGAATCCGCCGAGGCCACGGCTGAAGCCCGCCGTAGTGTGCAGCGCGCTTCCGAGCGCACGGTGGGCAAACAGCTCAGCCTCGCCTACCAGGGGCCGGCCAATGGATCGGTTCAGTACTCGTACGAGGTCACGCTATGGGAGGCCCCGGAAGTGCTGGGTGCGGCGCTGAAGGAGCAGACGAGGGTTTCCCAGAAGAACAAGAACGCCTCGGGCAACGCGGTCACCCGTAGCTGGCGGACAGCGAGGTGCAAAATCGGTTTCGGTGATCCGCAGACCTCGGAAACCGTGAAGGTAACCAAGCCGAGCCCGCCGGAGAAATATCTCAAACTGAGGTCGGCCGGCTATGAATTATTCACCCTCGCGGAGCGGAACACCGCTGCCGCCGGCCCGGACATCAAGCACTGGCAGGACCTTCTTCCCAAGGGGAGCCGCAAACGGTCCAAGACCAAGCTGGCTCATATGGCGGCCAGGGTCGTCCCGCCCGTGGCGGGGGGGATCCTGGGCGGGGCGGCTGGTTTCCCTGGAGGCCTCCCCGGGATGACCGTCGGCGCCATCGCCGGAGCGAAGATCGGCTCGTATATCGCCAAGCCGCTCAAAATAGCCACCGACACCACGCTGATCGACCTTGTCGATCCGGTGATGAGGCACACCAGGCACATCGGCGCCTACCTCAAAAAGCGGATCGATCAGCTTTCGGAGGACGACAGCACGCCCCAGCTGCTCGAACCCGCCGACTGGCCGTCCGATGAACAGTCGGTGCCCGCCGGACCACCACCGGTCCCGGGCACGCGGATCGCCTTCCGATGGCGGGGGTCCCAGGCACAGGGCCCGGTCGCGACGGTCGCCGACGTCCCCGGCCTTCCCGGCATCGGCATCGTCCTGGACCACGACGCGGTCTCATTGGCGCGGGCAGCGGGCGTCTACGGCGATCGGACCATGGGCTGCACACCGCTCCCGGAAGCCGACCGTGAGCGGCTGGACAGTGCCGCGCCCGGTGCCCTGGTGCCCACCTCTCTCTTCCGGCAGTACGTCCAGGAGCTGTTCACCGCCCTGGAAGAGGGCAGCCCGTCCACCACGAGGCTGCTGAAAGAGCTGGCCCAGACCTCCCCCATGCCCGCCCACCTGGTACGGAGCGCTGGTGGAACCGGGGACGCCGCGGCGGACCGGGGGGCCGGGCCGACACCGGAGGAGCGCGCCAAGCAGTTTCTGATCGGCGAAAACGGTGAGACGGCAAGCGACTTCAAGGTTCTCATCGCTGTGGGACGGCACGGCTGGGACTGGTGGACGGCGCCCGGCGACGCTCAGTCGGCCGGCAATGGGTGCGGTACCTGGTCGCTCATCTCCGTGCCCTACCGGCGCTTCTTCGCCGAGGGGCCGTACCCCGTCCACCCGGCGGTCCTCCTCGGGCACCAGCTCACGCACGCCCATCAGATCCACCATGGGTACTTCGACCCCCAGGACGTCCGGGTGCAGGTCGAAAAGATCAGGTGGACCACACAGGCGACCGCCGAGCACCAGGCCCGGGGCGTACACCCGTACCAACATGGGGAGGGCTCTCCTCCGCTCGGCGTCCAGCAAGCCCGCCATATCGCCAAAATGGTGTGGGAGGGCTGGGGGCGCGGCGCGGCCAAAGGGCGGCTGGCCTTCCCGGCAGCACTGCGGCGCGATCTGGACAGCAATTTGCTCTACTCGGAGCGTAAAGCGGCCGATGAGCTCGAGGTCTACAGCCAGCGGTCCTACTCGGAAAAGGAGAAGGACACCCAGGAGTTGTATCTGAAGTGTTCGGTCGGTGAACTGACACAACATCTGGGTGAACTGGCCAAGCATCAACACCCCTGGAAACTCAAGCGACATCTGAAAGCGCGTTCCGTGGAATACGAGAAGTACAAGCTCTGGAAAGAGGGTTGCGTAAAGAAGGGCATCACCTGCGTCATCCGCAGCGACCTTCTGCCGCAGGACAGCCGTCGCACCGCCAGCTACCAGATTGCGGCCGACCTGGTGGCGGGCCGGGTCAAGAAAGCCGCCAACGACGCGCTGGAGTCCGTCTCCGCAGACGACATCCTGATGGAGATAGTTCCTCCCCCGGTCGGTCTGGCCATCGACATTGCCAAAAGCCCCACCACATGGAACTCGCTCAGCCATGTCGCACAAGTGGAACGGAGCCACGGGCTGCTGTCGGCCCGAACCGGCTTGGCGCCCCGCAAGCGGGAGCTACCGCACCGCGCCGAGGCCGGGGAGCACGCCACATCTGACCAAGACGGTGGGGAAATCACCCAGTTGCGGCAGATCCCTCGCCCTTCCGAACGGCGGTGGGGGCCTGCGGGTGCGCTGGATCTGATGTTCGCCATCAGGGGGAATGGCTCTCAACCCCCGCACGCTTCCGACCAGTCGGCCCCAGGACAGCCGGCCGACACCCAGGTGCTGCCCATGGTGGCCGCCCTGCGGGCCGCGATGCGTGCCGCGGACCGCGAAGCGCCTTCCGTCATGCGGCATGCGGAGCCCGGGGTGTCCGTTGCCGCGGTGCGCCGGCACCGTAAGGGCGGCGAGCTCGGGCGTGAGACGACTGTGTGAGGCCGCCCAGTAACGGTCCCATCGTGGCCGAATCGAAGGGAATGTGATGAAGCGCGTCAGGGAACCAGGGGGGAGGTAACGCCAGCTGCACCGGGAGCCGGTCCAGCAGCGACGCGTTCGGCAGGATGACTCCGCAGGTACGCATGGCGTAGCGGCGGGGCAGCGCGTCCAGGCCTTCGACGAGCTCCCACAGCGGCCCGAGCTTTTCGGACCGTAGCGAGTTGCCGCAGCTCCGGCAGTTCTGCCGAGGCACCGCGAATGTCCCGGGCCCGAAGGTGCGGAAAGCTCTTGGCGATCTCGCCGACTACCTGCGGCGGAATCCCGGGGGCGAGGCCGGTATCCCGCAGGGCGTGGCGGCCCCGGTAGGTCTCGGGCATGCCGGGGACTGCGGTCCGCTCCCGCCCGAACCGCTTGATGATCGCGTCGTACACCTCCGGGCGCCGCTCGGGCTCCACGTCGAGGTCGATGTCCTGCAACGACGTACGCCGCTCGCTGAGGAAGCGTTCGAACCGCAGCCGGAGTTCCAGGGGATTGGCGGTGGCCACGAACAGCGCGGCCGGAAGAACCTGGGCACCCGGCCGCCTCGGCCGTGGCCGATGGCCGAATCTGACAGAACCCAGTCATTGCAGACACGGCCGGTCGGCGGAAGGATCGCCGTATGCCCGAACCACGCACCGTCGTCATCGCCGCGTTCCCCGGGGTCGAGTTGCTGGAGGTGAC
>NZ_JBFAPH010000159.1:0-15047 GCF_040675635.1 Streptomyces sp. NPDC049577 | reverse complement strand
GGCCTCCTCGGCGCCGGGGACGAGTTCGGCGCGTTCGTCGGCGGCGAGCACGGCGGCGTCGCCGAACGGGTTGCCGGGGTCGCGGGGGTCGCCGAGCAGCGCTTCGAGCGCGGCGACCCGGGCGTCCGGCCCGGCCGGGCGGTGGGCCCGGGCCGGGGTGATGTCCTTCAGCATGACGGTGGCTCCTCCGCGATCGGGCAGGGCAGCAGCGAGAAGAGCAGGCCCTGCCGGTACTGCGCCTCCAGCTGCTCGTGCAGCTCGTCGGACACGTCGTGGCCGCCGGGAGCGGCGGGGGCGCCGGAGGCAGCGGCGCCGAGGTGGGCGAGGACGCGGCGCAGGGCCGCGCGCAGCCACAGCCCGTCGCGCCACGGTCCGCCCGTGCGGGCCCCGGTGGCCTCGCGGGCCTCGGCGGCCTCGTGGCTGTGCAGCCACAGGCCGAGGCAGGCGGCTCCGGCCAGGCACAGGGCGTAGTGGCGGGCCCGGGTGAAGTTCGCGGGGGCCGCGTCGCCCACGGTGGGGGTGGCCCCGCGCATCTGCCGGTGCAGTTCGGCCGCCACGCCTTCCAGCCGTGCCGCGTCACGTACGGCCGGGGCGAGCGCGGGCCGGCGTTCGGCCAGGGCGGCCAGCCGGGCCGTGGAGCCGGGCAGGGTGCCGAGGACGCTGCTGCCGTAGCGGGAGACCAGGGTGAGGCGCTCGGGCGCGAAGGGCGGCGGGGTGCGGTCCAGGTCGAAGAGCGCGGCCAGCCGCGGCCGGTGGTCGCGCGGTCCGAGCCAGGCCCGGGCGAGCGACCGGAACTGGGCGATGAGGGCGTACTGGTTGACCAGGCTGTTGCCGTCGAAGATGCCCACGATCCGGTGGTCGCGGGCGATCTTCTGGTACAGGCCGTGGGCGTACTCCTCCCCCAGCACCGAGCGTGCCCCGAGCAGGGTGCCGAGCCGGTCGACGACGCCGTCCAGCAGGGCCGGGACCAGGTATTTGACGGCGGCGGACGTGACGCTGAGCTCGCTCGGCAGCAGCTGGACGCTGCGTGCCGCGACGAGGGCGAAGGCCTCGCACAGCAGGAGGTCGGCGTATGCCTCGGCCAGGGTGCGGCGGGTCAGCGGCAGATCGGCCAGGCGGCGGCCGTACAGTTCGCGGCCCCGGCCGAAGCGGACGGCGAGCCTGAGGGCCTGGTCGGCGGCGCCGAGCGAGAGGGCGGGGCACAGGGCGCGGCTGATCTGGAGGCTCTTCAGCATCAGCTCGGCGCCGCCGCCCTCGGTGCCGATCAGCGCCTCGGGTCCGACGAGGGCGTCGCGCAGGGTGATGCCGCTGATGTCGGCGCCCCGGATGCCATGGGTGCGCACCTTGGGCGTGCAGCGGTAGGCGGCGGCGGGCAGTTCGTCCTTGTCGACGAGCAGGGCGCTGAAGCCGCGCGGCCCGCCGACCGGTGAGGTGCGGGCGAGCAGGGTGATCAGACGGCCCCGGGTGCCGTTGTTGACGAGCCACTTCTCGCCGTTGATCCGGTAGCCGCGGCCGTGCGGTTCGGCGGTGAGCTCGCCGGCCATGATGTCGCTGCCGTGGGTGCGTTCGGTCAGCCCGAGGGCGACGCGGGCGCCGCCGCGTACGGCCTCGGCCAGGCGGGCGGCCGTGGTCGCGTCGCCGCCGGTCCAGACGGGCAGGGCGCCGAGGAAGGTCTTGCCGTGGGCGATCGCGGCGGTCAGATCGCGCCGGGCGACGGTGCGGACCAGCAGATGGAGGTCCGTGAAGTCCTCCAGTGCCCCGCCGTGGGCGGCCGGCACGTAGTGGCGGGCGAGTCCCCGGTCGTCGAGGGCCGCGCAGATCGCGGTGGGGAAGGTCTCGGCGCGGTCGAGACGCACGACGTTCGCGTAGGAGAAGACGGTGCGGTCGTCGTACGGGTCGCCGAGGTCCCGGTCGAACCGCTCGGCGAGCTCCCAGGCACGCGGCCGGGACGTCGTGGTGTCCGCCGCTCCGTCCATCGGGTCCCCTCCGACGCAGCTCGGTGTATGCGGCATCGAGGGTGGGCGGGGGGCCTCGAAGGCTCCTCAAGGGTTCGTCAAGTCGGTCCTTGACCGGTTCTGCAGCGGGCCGGGGCACAGTGCGCGCCCTGGAGGGCGCTGTTTTTCGGCGCAGCGCCCGTTCGTGGGGAGGAATGCCATGAACATCCCGGGCCGCGAGGCCACCGTCGCACCACCCGTCACACCCCCCTCCGTCATACCCCCCTCCGTCGTGCCCGTGAACGGCGTGTCCGTGAACGGCGTGCCGGCCGGCGGCCGGCTGCGCTGGTTCGCGCTGGCCGCCGTGCTGACCACGCACTGCATGGACCTGCTCGACGGCATGATGGTCAGCACCGTCGCCCCTGTCATGCGCACGGGGCTGCACGGCGGTTACGCCTTCCTGCAGTGGATGGCCGCCGGGTACACCCTGGCCTTCGCCGCGCTGCTGATCACCGGTGGGCGGCTGGGCGACATCGCGGGCCGCAAGCGCATGCTGCTGATCGGCACCGCGGGGTTCACCGTCGCCTCGCTGCTGGCCGGTCTGTCGGTGAGCCCGGAGATGCTCATCGCGATGCGGGTGCTCCAGGGCGCGTTCACCGCCGTGATGGTGCCGCAGGGCCTGGGCATCATGCGCGAGCTGTTCCCACCGAGGGAACTGCCCAAGGCCATCGGGCTGATGGGCCCGGTCGTGGGCACGGCCGTGATCGTCGGCCCGGTGCTGGGCGGGGCGCTGGCCACCGGCGATCTGTTCGGCCTGGGCTGGCGCGCGGTGTTCTTCGTCAATGTGCCGCTCGGCGTCCTCGCACTGGTCGCCGGCCGCCGGTTCATCCCCGGCGTCCGGCCCGCCGGCCGGCCCGGTACGCGCCGCCTGGACGGAATCGGCACGGTGCTGGCGGCCGGTGCGATGGTGCTGGTGGCCTATCCGCTGATGCAGGGGCTCGAGGCGGGCTGGCCGGCGTGGTGCTTCGCGTGCATGGCCGGCGCGCTGCCGGTCCTCGCCGTGCTGGCCGTGCACCTCAGGCGCCGGGCCCGGGCGGGCCGGGTGCCGCTGATCGAGCCGGCGCTGATGCGCAACCGGCGGTTCGTGGCCGCGCTGCTGGTGGGCGTGCTGTACTACCTGGCGCTGAGCGGCATGATGTTCGCCCTCATGGTGCAGTTGCAGACGGGGCACGGCTTCTCGGCGCTGGGCGCCGGGCTGGCCATGCTGCCGTGGACGCTCGGCTCGGCCCTGGGTTCCGCGTTCGCCGGGGCGGTGCTGGTGCGCCGGTGGGGCGGGCTGCGCACGCTGCAGACCGGGCTGGCGCTGCTGGTGGCCGGGGCCGTGGGCACGGTCCTCACGGTGGCGGGCAGCCACGCGGTGACCACCTGGCAGCTGCTGCCCCCGCTGGCGCTCCTGGGGCTGGGCATGGGCGGGGTGCTCACCCCGTACTACAACATCGCCCTCGCGGCGGTCTCCGTCCCCGAGACCGGTTCGGCCTCCGGCCTGCTGAACTCGGTGCAGCAGCTGGGCAACAGCATGGGCGTCGCCCTGCTCGGCACGGTGTTCTTCAGCCGGCTCGGCGGCGGCCGGGACGTCGACGGCGCGCTGCGGGTGGCGTTCTGGCTCGCCGCCGCCCTGCTGGCGGCCGCGTTCGTGACGGCCTTCCTCATGCGCTCCCGCCCGGCGGCGCGGGACGGCGCCCCCGCGGCCCCGGGCCCGTCCGGCGGCTGAGGAGGCGTCACCGGGGCGGCATGCTCCACCGGTCCGCGAGCGGGCCGGGGCACCGTGTCGGGGTGTGCCGCCGCCGACCGGGCGGCGGACCGCCGTGAACCGGAGGGAGCGGCACGCATGGCCGTGCGGAAGGACGGGGCACCGTTGGACATCCTGATCGTCGGCGGCGGCATCGGCGGCCTGTGCCTGGCGCAGGCGTTGCGCCGGGCGGGGCTGCCGGTCACCGTCCACGAGCGGGACGCGTCACCCGAGGGGCGGCGGCAGGGGTACCGGCTGCGGATCAGCCCCGAGGGCGAGGAGGGGCTGCGGGCCTGTCTGCCGCCGCGGCTGGTCGACCTGGTCGTGGCGACCTCGAACCGGCGCGAGGCGGCCGGGCTGATGGCCTACGACGAGCATCTGACGGAACAGTGGACGCCGAGCTTCGACGATCCGCGCGGCGACCGTCCCGACCGGATCGACGCGGTCGACCGGGTGACGCTGCGCCGGATCCTGCTGGCGGGCCTCGGCGACACGGTGCGTTTCGGCAGCACCTTCGAGCGGTACGAGCACCGGCCCGGCGGCCGGATCGCCGCGCACTTCGCGGACGGCGGCGTCGCCGAATGCGACGTGCTCGTGGCCGCCGACGGCGTGGGCTCCCGGGTCCGGGCGCAGCTGCGGCCGGACGACCGGCCGCGGGACCTGGGCGTGCGCACGGTCTTCTCCCGCATCCCGCGGGCCGCCGCCCTCGCCGCGGGGCTGCCGGAGGTGCTGCGCGACCGGTTCTCGTACGTCATCGGCACCGACGGCCATCACCTGGGCCTGATGCCGATGGTCTTCCGCACGCCGCCCGCCGGGGCCGCGGAGCGGCTGTGGCCCGGCGCGGGCCTGGTGGACGCCGAGGACTACTACATGTCGGTGTTCAATGTGCACCGGGACGACCTCGGCATGCCCGACGCGGAGTTCTTCGCCCTGTCCGGCGAGGAGTTGTGCGCGTTCGTGGTCGAGCGCACCGCCGGCTGGCACCCGGAGCTGCGGGGTGTCTTCCGGCACGCCCTGCCCGAGGAGTCGTTCGCGGTGGCGCTGCGGGCGACCCGGCCGGTCCGGCCGTGGGAGGCGGGCCCGGTCGTGCCGCTGGGCGACGCGGTGCACACCATGCCGCCGTCCGGCGGGGTGGGCGCCAACACCGCGATCCGTGACGCGGCGGCCCTGGCCCGGGCGCTGACCGACGCGGCCGGCGGGGCCCGGGACCTGGCCGGTGCGCTGGCCGGCTACCAGCGGGAGATGGTGCGGTACGCGACCGAGGGCGTGGAGATGTCGCTGCGCATCGCCCAGTGGTCCATCAAGAAGGTCGACGTGGCCTGAGACGACGGGCGCCGGCGGGCCCTTCCCCCGGAAGGGCCCGCCGGCGCTGCTCGTTCAGCGGATGGCGGGACGGCTCATGCCCGCGTCGATGGGGTAGTCGGCGCCGGCGACGCTCGGCACCCGGCCCGAGGCCAGGAGGACGACCAGGGTGGCGACCTCCTCGGGTTCGATGATGTGCCCGGTGGCCAGGCCGGTCATGCGCGGCACGGCCTCGACGAACTCCTCCGGGGTGAGCCCGGCGCTGCGAGCGGTCTCCGGGTTGGTCCACACCCGGGTCCGCACCGGTCCGGGCGAGATGGTGTTCACGCGCACGCCCTTGGGGGTGAACTCGGCGGACAGGGCCTTGCCGACGCTGGCGAGGGCGGCCTTGGCGGCCGAGTAGTGGCCGAGCCGGGGGTCGGCGAGGGTCGCGTTGACCGAGCCGATGTTGACGATCGCGCCCCGGCGTTCGACGAGGCTGGGCAGGGCCTCGCGGGTGGTGCGGACGGCGGTGAGGACGTTCAGTTCGAAGGCCTGGCGCCAGGTGTCGTCGTCGGTGTCGAGGAAGCCGGCCGCGAGCTTCACGCCGCCGCCGACGTTGTTGACGAGGATGTCGACGCCGCCGAACGCGGCGAGCGCGTGCTTGATCAGGGTGCGTGCCCCGTCCTCGTCGGTCAGGTCCACCGTGAGGGTGTGCGCGGTGGCCTCGCGCAGTTCGGGGCTCACGGTGCGGGAGCCCCCGAGGACGTCCGCGCCGGCGGCGGCGAGGGCCCGTACGCAGGCCAGTCCGATGCCGCTGCCGGCTCCGGTGACGACGGCCTTCTTGCCGGTCAGGTCGAATCGCATGGGCGCTCCTGCGGTGTGGGGTCGGGGGTCTCGGCGGGGCGGCGGTGCTCGGCGAGGAAGCGGCCGGTGGGCCCGTCGCCGGGCAGCAGCGCGACGTCGGCGATGAACCGGGCGGCGTCCTCGGGCGGTTGCGGCATGGCCGGCATCATGCGGGTGCGCACGCGCCCCGGGTTGACGGCGTTGACGCGCACGCCCGTGCCCTCGGTCAGGGCGGCCAGCATCGTGGTCAGGCCGTTGAGGGCGCTCTTGGACAGCGAGTAGCCGGGGGCGCCGGCGAAGAGCCGGCCGCCGAACTCGGCGGTGGTGCCGCTGGAGACGACGAGCACATGGCCGCGCCTGCGCCGCACCATGGGCGGGAGGAAGTGCTGGATCACGCGCCAGGTGCCCAGGAGGTTGACGCGCAGGGTCTCCTCGACGAGGTCCAGGGGCACGGAGAGCGGGTCGGTGCCCGCGTCGAGGAGCACGCCGGCGTTGCAGACCAGGATGTCGAGGGGGCCGGCCGCCTGGGCGGCGCGTTTGACGCTGTCCTCGTCGGTGGTGTCGAGGGCGTGCCAGCGCGTGCCGGGCCCGATGTCGCCGGCGGCGGCGCGGGCGTCCTCGGCGGTGCGGGCGGTCAGCAGCACGTGCAGGCCCCGGTGGTGCAGTTCGGCGGCGAGGGCCCGGCCGATGCCCCGGTTGGCGCCGGTGATCAGTGCGGTGCGGCCGTCGGTCCGGTCGGTCATGGCGTCGGATCCCCCTTCACCGGAAGCGCATGTGCAGGTGCTTGACGCTGTTCATGAAGTTGGTCTCCGGGCGTTCCGGCGGGGCGGTGATCTCCAGCCGGGGCAGCAGGTCGACGGCGGCCTCCAGGAACTGGCGGAGCTCCATCACGGCGAGGCCGTTGCCGATGCAGACGTGCGGGCCCCCGCCGCCGAAGCTGAGGTGCGGGTTGGGCGTGCGGGCGACGTCGAAGCGGTCGGGGTCGGCGAAGACCTCCTCGTCCCGGTTGGCGGAGCTGTACCACAGCACCACGCGCTCGCCCTCGGCGACGGGTTGTCCGGCGACGACGGTGTCGGTGGTGGCGCGGCGGGCGAAGTGCGTCACCGGCGTGACCCAGCGGAGCACTTCGCCCGCCGCCGACGGCATCAGGCCGCGGTCGGCCCGCAGCCGGGCGAGCTGGTCGGGGAACTCCAGCAGGGCGAGGACGGCGCCGGTGACGGAGCAGTAGGTGGTCTCGCTGCCGGCGGTGATCAGGGTGGAGGCGAACAGGCCGACCTCCTCCGGGGTGAGCCGGTCGGGCAGTCCGAGCCGGTCGGCGCCCTTGAGACGGGCGCCGAGCAGCAGGGAGAAGCAGTCGTCGGCGGGGTGGCTCGCGCGGTGCCGGGCGAAGTCCAGCAGATACTCGTGGATCTTCAGGAAGACGTCCTGGCCGGCGGTGCCGTCGCCGTCGTACTCCTCGTCGCCGAGGTTGACTGTGCCGCGCGCCCAGCCGAGCAGCGTGCCGCGGTCCTCGTGCGGGATGTCGAGGAGTTCCAGGAGGACGGCGAACGGCAGCCGCAGGGCGATGTCCTCGGCGAGGTCGAAGGCGCCCTTCTCGCGGGCCTCGTCGAGCAGCGCGTCGACGATGCGCCGGATCGGCGCCTCCAGGGCGGCCAGCCGGGCGGGGGCGAACGCCTTGAAGGTGAGCTTGCGGACGCGGGTGTGCTCGGGGCTGTCGAGGAAGGTGATGATGGGCGGGCTGGGGTCCACCTTCCGGATCGAGGTCATGGTCGTCGGGCCGGAGGCGAAGGTCTTCGCATCCCGGGAGACGGCGGCCACGTCCCGGTGGCGGACGAGGTGCAGCAGGCTCTCGCCGTCGGTGTCCCTGCCCCGGACCGCTCCGCCGGCGGCCCGCAGGCGGCGGAAGTGGGCATGGGGAATCCCGTCGGCGAAGGCCCCGGGGTCCATGAGGTCGAGGTCCTGGAGGGTCATCGCGCGTTCTTTCCCGCCGGCCGCGCGGGCGCGGCGGCGCAGCAGTCGGCGAAGGCGAGTTCGTGGCGGACGCCGCGGGCGAAGTGGTCGGTGATCAGCTCGCGCAGCCGCGGCGGCGCCTGGTCGGCGGCGCGGTCGGTCATGGCGAGGAAGGCGTCGACCACGTGCCGGTAGGACGCGCCGGGGTGGTAGGCGGTGATCCAGGGCAGATAGCGGCTGTCCGGCGCGGCGTGGTCCCGCAGGTGGTCGGAGACCTCGGCGTTGAACCACACCATGGGCAGCAGCGCGCCCAGTCCGGCGTGGAAGGAGTGTGCCGAGGAGTCCGCGAAGTGGGCGGCGTGTGCCGTCACGGCGGGTTCGGCGGGCGCGCTGTCGTCCAGGGCGGGCAGGCCGAGTTCGCCGGTGAGGGTGGTGTAGGCGGCGCGGAGTCCGTCGCGTGCCTCCAGGGTGCCGGCGACGGACTGCGCGAGGAGGCGCACGTCCGCGTCGTCGGGGGCCGAGGCCGCGCACCGGGCCAGGGCGCGGGCGTAGGCGGGCAGCAGAAAGGCGGTGTCCTGCCGGACGAAGCGGGCCAGCGCCCAGGGGGGCAGGGTGCCGTCCCGCAGTCCGGTCCAGAACGGATGGTCCAGCACGGTGCGCAGCACCGGGGCGCAGATCTCCGCGAGTTCTCGGCGCAGCATCGGGCTCCCTCCCGCCGGTCCGTCCTCGGTGGACGGGGTCGGTGGGGACGGTACGGAGGCGTGCTCGAAGGCGCCTGGTGCGGGCCTCGATCAGGGCCGCTCCGCCGGGCCCTGGCGGGCCCGGGTTCAGTCGTCCAGGGCCGTTCCGGGGCCGGCGAGAGCCGTCAGCTCCTCCCAGGACCAGCTGAGCCGGCCGGCCCGCAGGTCCTCGACGACCGAGGTGAGCCAGCGCAGCTGAGCGGCCGTCATGGCGCGCTGGTACTCGGTCTCCAGCAGCACCACCCGGCTGAGGCCGTCGTCGCCCTCGGCGGCCAGGGCCTCCTCCAGTCCCTCCAGGGACGCGGCGACGGCCTCGGCGCGCTGTTCCAGGACGGTCAGCGCCTCCTCCGGGGTGAGCATCATGGCGAAGGACAGGGCCACGGGGAACTGCGGGAACTCCTGCTTGGGCGTGCCGAGCGAGTCCAGCAGCCACTCGCGGGCGACCCGGCGGCCGGCGTCGGTGACCTTGTAGAGGGTGCGCTCGGCGTACTGCTGGTCGCGGCCGACCTCGTGGACCTCGACGAGACCGGCGGCCAGCAGGCGCTCGATGGTCCGGTAGATGCCCGCGCGCTGGTTGACGTTGACGACCTGGTCCTTGCCCCACTCCTTGATCAGCCGCTGCACGCCGTACGGGTGCAGGGGCCGGTAGTGCAGGAGGGACAGGACGGTCAGGGCGAGCGGGGAGTTGCGCGGGGTGGCGTCGGTCATGGTCCGCATCCTACGACCCGTGCGTCACACCGGCACTAGTTCCTCCATCACTAGTTGACATGCAACTAGTCTCAGTGCGACGCTCTGAGAGTCAGCACACGGAGCACGAACGGACCGAAGAGGGGCCGAACGAGATGACCGTCACCACCGAACGCGTCCTCGCCGACCACACCACGACGAAGCACCTGGGCAGTTGGACCAGCGCCGGCAGCTTCGACGTGCGCGGGCGCCATGCGAGCGTCGTCCTGGATCTGCGCGCGCCGGACGTCCCCGACGACGTCCGGATCCACCTCGATCTCCAGCGCACGACTGTCAAGCTGCTGCTCGGCGACGGCGACACGGTCGACCACTGGGACGTGACCTGGCCCGCCAAGGGCCGGCTCAAGGACGCGCAGGGCGCCACCGGCAAGCCCGGGCGGCGCGTCCATCTGTACGGCACCGCCGTGGACAGCGAGATCCGCGTGCACCGCGGCGGTGTGGCGATCGTCTCGGCGATGCTCTCGCGGGAGTACCTGGATGACGCGCTGGCCGCCCGCCGGGAGGGCCGGCACACCACCGTCGACGACCCCTCGCGGGCCCACGGCCCGGCGCACTGAGGCCGCACGCCGGGAGGCGGCCGGCGGTTACCAGGTGACGGGCAGCGCGTGCACCCCGTAGAACACCTTGTCCTCGCCGGCCGTGGGCACCTCCTCCGGCGGGACCGCCAGGCGCAGTTCCGGCAGCCGCCGGAGCAGGGCGCGGAAGGCCAGCTTCATCTCGATCCGGGCCAGCTGGGCGCCCAGGCACTGGTGGACCCCGTGGCCGAACGCCAGGTGGGGTGCCTCCTCGCGGCGCAGGTCCAGCCGGTCGGGCTCGGTGTACCGGTGCGGGTCGCGGTTGGCCGCGGCGAGCGACAGGACGATCGTCTCCCCCGCCCGGACCGTCCGCCCGGCGATCTCCAGGTCCTCGCGGGCCGTGCGGGTCAGCCCGAACTGCACGATCGTCAGGTAGCGCAGGAGTTCCTCGACGGCGGTGTCGAGCAGTTCCTCGCCGCCCGCCCGGAGGGCTGCGGCCTGCGCGGGGTCGCTCAGCAGGGCGAAGGCGCCGAGCCCGAGCATGTTCGCGGTCGTCTCCAGACCGGCGATGAGCAGCAGGGCCCCGATGCCGACGACCTCCTCGTCCGTCAGCGGGGTGTCGCCGTGCAGCAGGTCGCTGAGGATGTCGTCGCCGGGCCGCGCGCGACGGTCCCGGACGAGCTCGCCGAGCCCGCCGTAGAGGCCCTCGCTCGCCTCCCGCAGCTCTTCCGGGGTGGCGCCCAGCGAGAGCATCGTCAGGATGCGGCGCTGGTAGTCCGGGCGCTGCTCCTCCGGGATACCGAGCATCCCGGTGATCACCCGGGTGGGGACCGGCTGGGCGAAGCCCGTGACGAGGTCGGCCGGCGGCCCCTGTCCGATCATCGCGGTCAGCTGCTCGTCGATGATCCGCTCCAGCTCGGGGGTGATCTCCCGGCACCGCTTGCGGGTGAAGTAGCGGCTGACCAGCCGCCGGTAGCGGCTCTGCCGGGGCGGGTCCAAGGCGGAGAACACCCCGGGCGGCACGGCCAGTTCCTCCTCGGGCAGGGGGAGGTCGGCGGCCGGGGTCACCTGGATCAGCGGCGGGCTGGTGCGGGGGTCGGCCAGTGCGGCCCGCACGTCCTCGTAGCGCGTGACCAGCCAGCCGACGCGGCCGCCGGGCAGCCGCAGCCGGCTCATCGGCCGTTCGGCGCGCAGCCGCGCGTACTCCTCGGGCGGGTCGAAGGGGCAGCCCCGGCGCGACGGCAGGGTCATCGGGTCGGGCAGGGCCAACGGGTCGGGCAGCGGCATGGGGAACGGCATCGTCATGGGCGCACCACTCTCGCGTCAGGGGGTGTCACACCGGCCGGTACTCCAGCAGGGCGACATCGCCGGGCACCGGGTCGTTGGCGGGCGCGAAGCCGGCGGCGGCCGTGACGCGGTTCCACTCCTCGCGGCCGCGCTCGCGGCCGCCGAGCACGGCGAGGGACTCGACGTCGATGAGCTTGCCGATGTCCCACTCCCCCGGCCCGCGCAGCAGGTTCTCCACGATGAGCAGCCGGGCGTCCGTGTCACCGACGGCCTCGCGGATGCTGCGCAGGATCAGCACGGCCTTGTCGTCGTCCCAGTTGTGCAGCGTGTTCTTGATGAAGTAGGCGTCGCAGCCGGCCGGTACGCCGGCGAAGAAGTCGGTCGGGACGATCGTGACCCGGTCGGTCAGACCGGCCTCGTCGAAGAGCTCCTTGGCCTCGGCGACGGTGTGCTCCTGGTCGGCCAGCACCCCGGTGGTGCCGGGGTGGCGGCGCAGTACCTCGGCCAGGAAGTGGCCGCGCCCCCCGCCGACGTCCGCGATGCGGCGGAACCGGCCGAAGTCGAACTCGTCGAAGATCCGGTCCATGCCGGGGTAGCGGTTCTGCAGCATGGCCCGGTCCAGCACCGCCGCCTTGTCCGGGTGCGCCTTGGTGTAGGCGTAGAAGGGCGCCCCGAAGGCGTGGACGAACGCCGGCTCACCGGTGCGCAGGGTGTGCGCGAGGTTCTCGTACGGCCGCCACAGCATGGGATCGGTGGCGAAGAGGAACATGTCGCGGATGCCGCCCTCCGCGCCGGAGACCAGGCCCTCGGAACGCGGGGTCAGCGCGTACCGGCCGTCCGCGCGCTCCTCGAGCACCCCGGCGGCGGCGACCGCCCGCAGCACACGGCGCAGGGCGTCCGCATCGGTGCCCGTCGCCGCGCCGAGCTCCGCCGCCGTGCGGGGGCCGTCGGCCAGCGCGTCGGGCACGCCCACCTCGACGACGGCCCGCAGCGCCCCGACGGCCCACTTGGCGTAGACGAATCCGAGCACCTGCTGACGCGGCGGCAGGCCGGGGTCGAACCAGCCCGCCATGCCGGCGGCCTCGGGAGTACGGTCCTGCGCGGTCATTCGACGTCCACCTCTCGTCCGGCGCTGCGGGCGGGCACAGCGTCACCGCGGGCGCTCGAGACGAGGTGGGGCGGCGGTCGAGGAGACCGCTTCCACCGGGTGTCGAGGAGGGCTCGAAGGGACGGCCCCACCCTGCCCGGGTCACCACAATCGACGGAGGGAGACGCCGATGTGCGGCATCGCCGGCTGGGTGGACTTCGGACAGGACCTCTCGGGCGAACGGCCGGTGGTGCGGCGGATGACCGAGACCCTCGCCGGCCGGGGCGTCGACGGCCAGGGCCTGTGGCTGCGCGGTCATGCCGCGCTGGGGCACACCCGGACCGCCATCATCGACCTGACCGACGGCGCGCAGCCGCTCGCCGTTGAGGAGGACGGCCGCACCGTGGCCGTGATCGTCCACAGCGGCGAGATCTACAACTTCAAGCAGCTGCGCACCGAACTGCGGGCGCGCGGCCGCCGGTTCCGTACCCGCAGCGACACCGAGGTGGCGCTCCAGGCCTATCTGGAGTGGGGGCCCTCCTTCGCCGAACGGCTGGAGGGCATCTTCGCGTTCGCCATCTGGGACGTGCGCCGCGAGGAACTGGTGCTGGTGCGCGACCGGCTGGGTGTCAAGCCGCTGTTCTACAGCCGGCTGCCCGAGGGCGTGCTGTTCGGTTCCGAGCCGAAGGCGCTGCTGGCCCATCCGGCGGTCCGGCCGGTCGTCGACGGCGAGGGGCTGCGCGAGCTGTTCTCCGTCGCCAAACAGCCCGGCAAGGCGGTCTTCCGCGACATGAGCGAGCTGCTGCCCGGCCACACGCTCACCGTCGGCCGCGACGGCGTGCGGCTGCGCCCGTACTGGACGCTGACGGCCCGCCCGCACACCGACGACCTGCGCGACACGATCGGGACCGTGCGCTCGCTGCTGCACGACATCGTGCTGCGCGAACTGGTGGCCGACGTCCCGCTGTGCACCGCGCTCTCCGGCGGCCTGGACTCCAGCACGATCACCGCGATCGCGGCCGGCTGGCGGTGGAAGCTGGACGGCGAGCGGATGCGGACCTTCGTGACCACCTTCGACGACTACGTCGAGAACTTCCGCCAGGACGACGTGCGGCTCTCGCCGGACGAGCCCTACGCGGTGGAGGTCTCCCGGCACCTGTCGTCCGACCACGTCAACATCCGGCTGAGCCCCGAGGACCTGATGGACGCCCGGACCCGGCGGAACGTGGTGCTGGCGCAGGACGGCCCGTCCACGCTGGGCGACATGGACACCTCCAACTACCTGACCGCCCGCGAGATCAAGAAGCACTCCACGGTGGCGCTGGTGGGCGAGGTGGCCGACGAGATCTTCGGCGGCTACAACTGGATGTTCAAGCCCGAGTGCCTGGACGCCGGAACGTTCCCCTGGGTGGTCAACGAGGGGCTGCACCCGAGCAACCGGGGCGGCCAGGGCCGGGATCTGTTCGGCCCGGGCTTCCTGGACAAGCTGGACATGGCCGGCCACTACGCCGACACCTACCGCGAGGCCGCGGCCCAGGTCCCGCACCTGGACGGGGAGAGCCCCGAGGAGAGCCGGATGCGCACCGTCGGCCACCTCACGCTGACCCGGTGGCTGCCCATGCTCCTCGACCGCGGCGACCGGCTCTCCATGGCCCACGGCCTGGAGCTGCGGGTGCCCTACGCCGACCACCGGCTCGTCGAGTACCTGTACAACACCCCGTGGGCCATGAAGACCTTCGACGGCCGGGAGAAGTCGCTCCTGCGGGCCGTCGCCCGTGACCTGCTGCCGTCCTCCGTGCTGGAGCGCAGGAAGAGCCCCTGGCCGGTCACCCAGGACCCCGCCTACACCCGGATGCTGCACACCGAGCTGGCCGCGCTCGTCGCCGACGACAGCGCGCCCGTCCTGCCGTACCTGGACCTCGACCGGGTGCGGCGCACCCTGCGCGAGCCGGGCGACGCGCACGACTGGCCGAGCCGGATGCACCTGGAGATGGCGCTGCAGTTCAACACATGGCTGACCCACTACGACGTCGAACTGGCGATCTGAACGGAGCCCGATGGACACTCCGATGGAATCCCCCGCGCACGAACACGGGACGACGACCGGCGACCCGGCGCCGGACCAGCCGCTGGACCCCCGGATCGCGCACGCGCAGGAGGTGTACACCCGGGGCAAGCTCGCGATCTACGACTCGTGGGTGCTCGGGCTGTTCTGCTCGGCCGTGTGGCGCTGCCCCGCCCATGTGATGCGCCGCCTCTACGACACCGAGGCCGGGCGGCGCCATCTGGACATCGGCCCGGGCACCGGTTACTTCGTGGACCGCTGCCGCTTCCCGGTCCCGGACCCCGAGATCACGCTGCTGGACCTGAACGAGGAGTGCCTGCGGATGTCCGCCCGCCGGCTGGCCCGCTACCGGCCGCGGACCTGCCGGGCGAATCTGCTGGAGCCGTTGCCGCTGCCGTCCCGGCACTTCGACTCGGCCGCCATGAACCTGGTGTTCCACACCATCCCGGGCGGCTGGGAGGGGAAGGGCGTCATCCTGGGGCACGTGGCCGAGACGCTGCGGCCCGGGGGCGTGCTGTTCGGCACGACGGTGCTGGCCGAGGGCGTGCCCATGAACCGGTTCACGCACAAGCTGCTGCTGGAGCAGCACCGGCGCGGCAACTTCCAGAACCAGGGCGACGACCCGCACGGCCTGGAGCGCCAGCTGGCACGGTACTTCCCGGAGTACACGGTGCGCATCCGCGGCGCGGTCGCGCTGTTCAAGGCCACCGCCGGCTGAACGGCCGCGTACGAAGGCGCCGGTCCCGTCGCGGGACCGGCGCCTTCGCCGTGCGGGACGCGCGCGGTCAGGAGGCCGTGCCGAGCAC
>NZ_JBFAPH010000158.1:0-15065 GCF_040675635.1 Streptomyces sp. NPDC049577 | reverse complement strand
GCATGGGGGACCGTGTGGGAGAGTAGGACGCCGCCGAACTATTGTTGAGAGAAAGCCCTGGCAGGGTTCCCCTGCCAGGGCTTTCTCGCGTTTACCCCCAAAAAAATCGGGGCCCCTTACGCCAAGCGGTCCAGCTCCTCCCGCGCCACCTGCCCCAGCAGCGGCTTTCCCTTCAGTAGGCGCTCCACCTCTCCGACCGCGAAAACTCCCAGGCGGCGTACTTCGCTGCCCTGGGCGCCCGCGATGTGCGGGGTCACCAGGACGTTCGGGAGTGCCGGCAAGGGATGTCCCTGCGGCAGAGGTTCCGGGTCGGTGACGTCGAGAAAGGCGTCCAGCCGGCCCGTCACGCATTCACGCGTCAGGGCTTCCGTGTCGATGAGCGAGCCCCGCGCCGTATTGATGACGGTCCCGCCGTCCCGGATGAGGGCGAGCCGTTCGGCGTCCAGGAGGCGGTACGTCTCCGGGAGCTCCGGGGCGTGCAGGGTGATGATCGTGCTGGCCCGGCACAGCGTGGTGACGTCGACGAGCTCGACGCCCAGCCGGGCAGCCTCGGCGGCCGATACGTACGGGTCGTACAGCAGCACCTGGTAGCCGGCCTCGGAGGCGCCCAGACGGGCGATCACCCGTCTGCCGATGCGCGAGGCGCCGACCACCCCGACCGTCAGTCCGTCCGCGCCCTGGCGTTCGCCGAAGGCCGGCCAGCCGCGTTCGTACGCGGCCGCGGTGCCGAGGGCGCGTTTCGCCGCGAGGGCGATGGCCCCGCAGGCGTAATCGACGACCGGGCCGGCGTTGGCGTCGGCGGCGGAGGAGACGACGAGGCCGCGTTCCCAGACCGCGTCCGTCACCACCCGCTTGACCGAGCCCGCCGCGTGGACGACCGCCCGCAGCCGGGGAGCGCGGTCGAGGACGGTCCGGGTCAGGGCCGGGCTGCCCCAGCCGGTCATGACGATGTCGGCGCGGTACAGGTCCGTCCAGTTCTCGGTGAAATCCGCGATTTCCGCCAGCCGCGTCCGCAGGTCCCCGGTGAGTACGGCCGCGGCCTCGTCCGCGCCCATGGCCACCGTGACCACGGCACGCGCTTCCCGCGCTTCGGTCACGTGCACGCTCTGCCCTGCGCGCCGAGAGGGAAAACACATTGCCCGCCATTCGAGGCCGGGTCACCATCTCCGAATGGAGCACACCATCAGGACAGTTCGCGCGGAGGAATGGCGTCAGTACAAGGAGATGCGGCTGACCGCGCTGCGCGATCCGCTGGCGGCCATCGCCTTCCTCGACACATATGACGCGGCGTCGGCCCGCCCGGACGACTTCTGGCAGGGACGGTCGCGGGACAGTGCCGAGGGGAAATCCGTCGTCACCTTCGTGGCCGAGGGGCCGGACGGTGAGTGGGCCGGCACCGTCACCGTGCTGGTCGAGCTGCCAGGGGCGGATGCCGTCTTCGGTGGGGCCGCGGACGTTCCGCAGACGCACATCGTCGGCGTCTACGTACGCCCCGAGCACCGGGGAACCGGGATCTCGGAGGCGCTCTTCCGGACCGCGATCGACTGGTCGTGGGACCGGCCGGGACAGCGGATCGAGCGGGTGCGGCTGTATGTGCACGAGCGGAACGCCCGTGCCGAGGGGCTGTACCGGAAGATGGGGTTCCAGCGGACCGGGGTGGTGATCCCGATGGAGGGTGACCCGACGTCCAGCGAGTACGAGCTGGCGATCAGCCGCCCGGTCGTCTGATGGCGGTAGCGTCGTCCGCGGCGCTGCTGCGGCGGGTACGGACGGCGAACCCGTGGGTCGTGGACGCCATCGTCGCGGGCATCGTCCAGCTGGCCGTGACGATCCCGTTCGTCGTGCCCCGCGGGGATGATGTGCCGCCGGCCACCTGGCCGACGTACGCGGCGACGAGTCTTCAGGTGCTGCCGCTGCTGTGGCGTACGCGGGCGCCGCTCCTGTCGCTCGTGGGTATCACGGTGGCGGGGATCGGTTATCTGCCGCTGCACGGGCCCGGGCAGCCCATGCCGTACAGCCCGCTGGTGGCCATCTTCACGGTCGCCGCGCAGGGCGGGCTGCGGCAGCGGCGGGCGACGCTGGTGTGCGGGCTGCCCGTCGTCGCGCTCGCCGTGGCGGTCCGGACGAACACGGCGCGGGAGTACCTGTTCTCCTTCTTCCTGTTCGGCATGGTGTACGCGCTGGGTGTGCTGGCGCGCACCCGGCAGGCGTACACCGAGGCGGTCGAGGCGCGGGCGGCGGAGCTGGAGCGGGCGCGGCAGACGGAGATCGAGCGGGCGGCCGAGCGGGAACGAGCGCGTATCGCCCGGGAGATGCACGACGTGCTGTCGCACGCGGTGAGTCTGATGATCGTGCAGGCGGAGGCGGGGCCGCTGGTCGTGCGGTCGGATCCGGAGCGGGCCGAGGCGGCGTTCGACGCGATCGCGGGCGCCGGGCGGGACGCGATGGTGCAGCTGCGGCGGATGCTCGGTGTGCTGAAGGAGGAGCCGGGGCGGTCGGCGGAGGGGCGGGTCCCGCAGCCGTCGCTGGACGGCATCGAGGACCTGGTCCGTGAGGTGCGCCGAACCGGGCTGGACGTCGCTCTGTGCGTCGAGGGCACGCCTGTGGCGCTCCCGGCGGATGTCCAGGTGACGGTGTACCGGGTCGTCCAAGAGGCGCTGACGAACGTGCTCAAGCACGCCGAGGCGCAGTCGGTGTCCGTGCGTCTGGAGTGGGCGGCGGGCCGTCTGGTGGTCGGGGTGGAGAACGACGGAACGGCCAGGGCGGTCGGCGGCCCTGTCGGCGGGTCTGTCGGCGGCAGTGGCGGGCGCGGGCTCATCGGGATCCGCGAGCGCGCCGCCGCCCATGGCGGAACGGCGTCGTCCGGTCCGGGCCGGGGCGGGCGGGGCTTCCGCGTTGCCGTCGAACTGCCCCTCGTGGTCTCCTCGGTGCCGGAGGTGCGGAGTTGACGATCCGTGTGGTGGTGGCCGACGACCAGGAGCTCGTGCGCAGCGGGTTCGCGATGATCCTGGCGGCTCAGCCGGACATCGAGGTGGTGGCCGAGGCCGGCGACGGTGTGGAGGCGGTCGCGGCAGCGCGGCTGCACGCTCCGGACGTGGTCCTGATGGACATCCGGATGCCGCGCATGGACGGCATCGAGGCGGCCCGGGTCATCTGCGCGGAGACGGCGTCGAAGGTCGTCATGCTGACCACCTTCGACCAGGACGACTACGTGTACGAGGGCCTGCACGCGGGCGCCAGTGGCTTTCTCCTCAAGGACGTCCGGCGGGACGACCTGGTGCACGCGGTGCGGGTCGTGGTGGCCGGGGACTCGCTGCTGGCGCCCTCCGTCGCGCGCCGGCTCGTCGCCGACTACACGCGGCGCGGCCCGGCCCCGGAGGCGCCCGGGCCGTCGCGCGCGCTGGGGGCGCTCACCGCGCGCGAGAGGGAGACGCTGGTGCTGCTGGGGCGCGGCCTGTCGAACGGCGAGATCGCGGCGGAGCTGGTGGTCAGCGAGCACACGGTGAAGACGCACGTGAGCAATGTGCTGTCGAAGCTGGGCCTGCGGGACCGGATCCAGGCGGTCATCTGCGCGTACGAGACCGGTCTGATCTCCCCGGGCGGGTGAGTCCGAGGGGCCGCGGACTCCCTCGCGCGGGGGAGCCGGACGGGGTGCGGAACCGCTCGCGTCGGCGATCCGGTGGAATGCGCGGACGGCGAGGATGAACGTCGTCGCCGGCGTTCCGGCGACGTCATGCCCGACCATGCGGGGGAGTTCATCCATGCGCACACGCCGACGTACGACAAAGATCCTCATGGGCACCGCGGTTGCCGCCCTCTGCTTCTCCGTGGCCATGCCGGCCCTGGCGGCGGAGCAGCGCGTGCCGGCGGCTCTGCGGGCATCGCAGGAGCGGACGCCGCCGAACGCGGACGCGCTGCGCCGGGCCCTGGCCGGGCTGCCGGACGACGGGGCCACCGCGGCCCAGGTCCGCTACAGCGGCCCGGACGGCAAGTGGCAGGGCGCGTCGGGTGCCGCCGATGTGCAGAGCGGGCGTGCCGCGAAGGGTGATGAGCGCTTCCGGGCCGGCAGCATCACCAAGACCTTCACCGCGGCCGTCGTGCTGCAACTCGTGCACGAGGGGAAGCTCGACCTCGATGGGACGGTGCAGCGCTATCTGCCCGGCCTGCTGCCCGCCGGGTATCCGGAGGTGCGCGTCAAGCAACTGCTCGACTACACCAGCGGGCTGCCGTCCGGTGACACGCGCGGCACGCCCGGTGAGGCGGACTGGGAAAGGGGCCGCTACACGACCTGGGGCCACCGGGAGCTCGTCCGGGCGGGCTTCGACCAGCCCATGGAGTTCGCGCCGGGCACCCGGCAGCACTACGGGAACATCGGCTACAACGTGCTCGGCCTGCTCATCGAGAAGGCGACCGGGCACACCTACGAGCGGGAGCTGCGCGACCGGGTGCTGCGGCCGGCCGGGCTGAAGGACACGTATTCGCCGGGTGACGAGCGGGGGATCCGCGGCCGCCGCACGCACGGCTACCAGAGCGTGCCGGACGGCCGGGGCGGCACCCGGCTGGTGGACACCACCGAGTGGGACCAGTCGGAGACGTGGGCGTCGGGCGATCTCATCACCACCACGGCCGACTTGGAGCGCTTCACGGAGGCCCTCTTCGCGGGCCGGATCGTTCCGCAGAAGGAGCTGCAGCTGATGTTCACCGTGCCGGAGGTGCCGGCGTACGACCCGGAGGAGGGCAAGCCGGCGGACGGCAAGCCCGCGAAGAAGCCGGTGAAGGCCTCGTACAGCAGCGGGCTGCGGCGCATGAAGCTGGGCGACACCGAGATCTGGGGCAAGTCCGGCAGCCGGTACGGCTATCTGAACGGGTTCGGGGCGTCCCGCGACGCCACCGGCCGTGTGTCACGCATCCTCGTCTACTCGGTGAACTCCACGAACGCCAAGATGGAGGACGTCACGCCCGACTCGCGGGCCGGGCGGATCGTCGCGGCCGGCTTCCCGGTCCCGTCCTGACCGAAACCCCTCTCAGGGCGCCCCGGAGACGCGGCCGGCCGGCAGTGCGCGCCGGGGCCAGCGGGCGCGGGCCTGCTCCTCGGAGCGCATCAGCGCGAGCGTCGGCAGGCCCAGCGCCACGCCGTCGGTGAGGAGTTCGGGTAGGGCGGGCAGCGGCGCGACGGCCGCAACGTCCTCCAGCACCAGCGTGAGTGGTGGGTCGAGCCGACCGGAGGATGACCGTTCGGCCATGCGCCGGCCGCGCTCGACCACGTTCGAGGCGAGTGCGGTCAGCAGCGGCATCGCACCCGGGCGGGTGCGAGGGTCCTCAAGGGCCTCACCCACCACGTACAGGGTTCCCCCTTCGACGATGAATGATTCCAGCGCCAGGGAATCGGCTCGATGCGGATTACAGGCGTCACGAATGTGCACCGACGACAGGGCGTTGAGTGCCCGCGCGGTCAACTGCTGCGCCACGTCGCGGCGTTCCGGATGGCCGGTGAGCGCGGATTCGAGCTCGCCGGCGATACCGCCGGTCGCCTTGGAGTTGGTCCGCAGGATGCGCACGGGCTCGTGCGCGGAGGTGCCCTGCGCCCAGCGGAGGACCTGACGGAACGGCTTGCCGTCCACGGCGGCGGCGTGCAGCCAGCAGCGCAGCAGTGTTTCGGCGGTGTCCGCGGCCGCGGAGTCGAGCGGGCTGGACGGCCGTACGGGCGCGAGCAGCGCGGCCGCCCGCGAGGCGGCGACGTCCCGGGACTCGCAGTCGGCGACCGGGCTCCAGCGGCGGCGGTCGGGGGTGTCGAGGAGGTGGCTCGGATCGAAGACGTGGAC
Organism: Streptomyces sp. NPDC049577; assembly: GCF_040675635.1. Taxonomy (NCBI): domain Bacteria; kingdom Bacillati; phylum Actinomycetota; class Actinomycetes; order Kitasatosporales; family Streptomycetaceae; genus Streptomyces; species Streptomyces sp. NPDC049577. The sequence continues at coordinate 9,243 of NZ_JBFAPH010000158.1, read as the reverse complement.
CGGCCCGAGCTTGGCGCGGGCGTCCTTCGTCTCCGTCCACAGCTGTGGATCGCCGGTGACGACGAGCACGGGCCCGGCCGCGTCCAGAACGGCACGTGCGGCGAGGGCGCGTCGCCGGTCGCCGGTGCAGTAGTGCAGCCCGTGGGGGTAGCCGATCGGTTCGTCCGGCTGGTCCGGCTCGTCCGGCACGGTCGCTCGGGGGGCGGGGCGCTCACTCGGCCCCTCCTGCGCCCGAGGGACGGGGGCCGGAGCGGAGCCCCGGTCGGGGGACGGGACGGGACCGGGGAACTCCCCCTGCTCCGGCGGAACCACCTCCACCGCCGCGCCCGACGGGACCACCGCGGGTACCCCCGGCGCCCTGCCCGTGCGCCGTGCGCCCCGCCCCGCCCGCCAGCGGGCGATCGTGCCGATGGCGAACACCATCAGCACCACGACGACCAGCACCTCGCCCACGAGCAGTCCCCAGAACAGCCCGTACCCCGAGAGCGTCCCCGGCTCCGTCTCCGGCCAGGCGCCGGGGAGGTCCTGCGGGGCGGTCATCAGGTGGCGGATCGCCTGCGGCGTGTGCAGCACGGTGACGCCGCCCGGCCAGGCGCCGTGGGTGAAGAGGGCGGCGAGCCCGGTCGCCGCCCACACCAGCAGCGTCAGCCCGAGCAGGAAGGCGAGCGCGCTGACGAGCAGTCCGTCCGGGATCCCGCGCTCCTGGCGGCCCGGTCCCGTCTCCGGCATGGGCGGCATGCGTCAGGCCACCGTCGTCTCGGTCGGCCCGTACGGCTCGTCGGCGAACTGTTCCATCGCCGCGGCCGTGCGTTCCGCGGCCGCCGTCCCGGCGGCGGGTTCGCGGCTGCGGCTGCCGTCCTCGGTCATGGCGCGGTCGGTGTAGACGAGTGGCCGTTCGGCGTCGGTGACCAGGTGCTTGACGACCTGGACGTTGCCGTTGACGTCCCAGACGGCGATGCCCGGGGTGAGCGTCGGGATGATCTCCACCGCCCAGCGGGGCAGGCCGAGCACCCGGCCGGTGGCGCGCGCCTCGTCGGCCTTCTGGGCGTAGATCGTGCGGGTCGAGGCCATCTTCAGGATGGCGGCGGCCTCCTTGGCGGCGGCGCCGTCGACGACGTCCGACAGGTGGTGCACGACCGCGACGAACGACAGGCCGAGCCGGCGGCCGAACTTCAGCAGGCGCTGGAAGAGCTGGGCGACGAACGGCGAGTTGATGATGTGCCAGGCCTCTTCCACCAGGAAGATGCGCTTCTTGCGGTCGGGCCGGATCCAGGTGTGTTCGAGCCAGACGCCGACGATCGCCATCAGGATGGGCATGGCGATGGAGTTGCGGTCGATGTGCGACAGGTCGAAGACGATGAGCGGGGCGTCGAGGTCGATGCCGGCGGTCGTCGGCCCGTCGAACATGCCCCGCAGGTCGCCGTCGACCAGCCGGTCGAGCACGAGCGCGACGTCCAGGCCCCAGGCCCGCACGTCGTCTATGTCGACATTCATCGACTCGGCCGACTCGGCCTCCGGATGGCGCAGCTGCTCGACGATGTCGGTGAGGACGGGCTGCCGGTCGGTGATGCTCTCGTTGACGTAGGCGTGCGCGACCTTGAGAGCGAAGCCGGAGCGCTCGTCCAGGCCGCGCCCCATGGCCACCTCGATGATGGTGCGCAGTAGGGCGAGCTGGCCCGTGGTGGTGATCGAGGGGTCGAGCGGGTTGAGCCGGATGCCGCCCTCGCGGGCGGCCATCGGGTCCAGCCGGATGGGCGTTATGCCGAGCTGCTGGGCGATGAGGTTCCACTCACCGACGCCGTCCTCGCCCTGCGCGTCCAGCACGACGACCTGCCGGTCGCGGAAGCGGAGCTGGCGCAGGACGTACGTCTTCTCCAGCGCGGACTTGCCGTTGCCGGACTCGCCGAGCACGAGCCAGTGCGGGGCGGGCAGCTGCTGTCCGTACAGCTGGAAGGGGTCGTAGATGTAGCCCTTGCCGGAGTACACCTCGCGCCCGATGATCACTCCGGAGTCGCCCAGGCCGGGCGCGGCGGTGGGCAGATAGACGGCCTGCGCCTGCCCGGTCGAGGTGCGCACGGGCAGCCGGGTGGTCTCCACCTTCCCGAAGAGGAAGCTGGTGAAGGCATCGGTGACGGCGGCGAGCGGGTCGAGCACGGGAGGCCCCTCGATTCCTTAGCGTCGGATGCCGGTGGCGAACGGCAGCGTGTTGACGAACGCGCGGTGGTGTTCGCGGTCGCACCACTCCAGCTTCAGGTAGCTCTTGCCGGCCGAGGCTCTGATGGTCCGCTTGTCGCGCGCGAGGGCCTCCGGGGAGCGCGCGGAGACCGTGATGTACCCGACGAGGTTGACGCCCGCCGCGCCGCTGGCCAGGTCCTCGCCGCGCTGGTCGACGCGGGAGTGGTGGGCGACGTCGCGCGGGTCGACGACCCGGTTCATCTTGGCGGCGCGCGAGGCGTCCGCGTCGTCGTTCGTCTTCTCCGTCAGCATCCGCTCGATGGCGACGTCGGTGGGTTCCAGGTCCATGCAGACCGCGACCGTGCGGATGACGTCGGGGGTGTGCACGAGCAGCGGCGCGAGGAAGTTGACGCCGACGGGCGTCATCGGCCACTCCTTGATCCACGCGGTGGCGTGGCACCAGGGCTCGCGGGTGGCCGACTCGCGGGTCTTCGCCTGGAGGTACGTCGGCTCCACGGCGTCCAGCTCGGCCGGCCAGGCGTTCCGCTTCGTCATCGCCTGGATGTGGTCGATGGGGTGGTCCGGGTCGTACATCGAGTGCACGAGCGAGGCCAGCCGGGCCTGTCCGAGCGGCTGCCGGACACGGATGTCGGCCTCGGCGAGGCGCGCGCAGATGTCCGTCAGCTCGCGCGCCATGACGACCGCCAGCGCGGCGTCGCGGTCGAGCCTGCGCCGTCCGCCGTCGTGCCGGGAGGCGCGCGCGATCGCCTGCCCCTCGGCTGCCAGCTCGCGGCTGTAGTGCATGCACGCCACCAGGTACGCGCGGTGCTGCTCGGACGAGGTCGACACCATCGACTGCAGCTGGTCGTACGAATCCTTCAGCCACGGCGGCGCCGCCTCGTCGCCGCGCCGCTCGACGTCCTTGGCGTGCGCGTCGGGGTCGGCGGGCAGCGTACGGGCCAGCATCTGGATGCGGGTGACGTAGCCGTCGCCGTTCGCGACGTGCTTGAGCAGCGTGCCGAACCGTTCGACCAGCGCTTCCTGGTCCTCCGAGTCGCGCAGGCCGACGCCCGGCCCCTCGATCTCGATGGCGGCCGTCACGGTGCGCCGGTCGGCGTGCAGCAGCACGGCGATCTCGTCCGGCCCGAACGGCGCGGCCAGCCAGTTGATCCGCCCGATACCGGGCGGCGGGCCGACCTCGATCTCCCGCCCGTCCACCCGCGTCCCGGCCTCCATGGCGGCGGAACGGTACGTCGTGCCCCTGCGCAGGGTGCGCTTGTACGTGCGGTTGATCTCGAACCACTTGTAGAACGTGCGGCCCTTGTACGGCACGTACACGGCCGCCAGGGCGAGCGCGGGGAATCCGGTGAGCGAGATGATCCGGAGGGGGAGGATCGGCACCAGCAGGCCGCACATCATGCCCAGGAACGCGCCCGCGATGATCAGCGCGATCTCGCCGCTCTCCCGGTTCTTGCCCACGACCGCGTTGGGGCGCGCGCGACCGATCAGATACGTACGGCGGGCCGCGATCGGCTGGGACTGGGCCGGGATCGTCAACTCCGCTCACCTCCGGATGGCTTGCTGTTGTTCTGCGCCGCGGGTCCTCCTGCGGAGGGCGCGGGAGCGGGGGCGGGCGCGGGTGCGGACGGGGGCGTGTTGCGCGCGCCGTGCGCCGCCACTCCGCCGGTGAGCGGGCTCGCGGGACGCTGCGGCGCGGGGGGCGCGGCGGGCGCGGCGGCGCCCCCGCGGGCGCTGTGCGTGGTGATGCCCTGCTTGACGAGTGCGGCGGGCGAGGAGATCACGGCCGCCGCCCGTCGGGACGCGACGTCATTGCTCGCGTTGCGGCTGTTGACGATCTCGTCGCCGAAGCCGGGCACGAACCGGTAGATCATCGCACTGGCGAAAATGGCAAGAATGATGATCGCGAGGCCCGACACGACCGCCGAGAAGGCGTTCGGCCCGTTCCCCCCGGACAGCGCGCCGGCGAGCCCCAGCACGATCACGATGATCGGCTTGACGAGGATCACCGCGATCATGATGCCCGCCCAGCGGCGCACGTGGTGCCACATGTTCTTGTCGACCAGCCCGGCGTAGACGGCCGTACCCAGCAGCGCCCCGACGTACAGCAGCGCGGCCCGGATCACCAGCTCCAGCCAGAGCACGCCTGCGGCCAGGACGGACACGAGCGACACGACGATCAGCATGATCGGCCCGCCGCCGATGCCGTTGCCCTTCTTGAGCGCGTCGGCGAACCCGCCGAAGAACGTGTCGTTGTTCGACGACGATCCCGTGGCGATGACCTCGGTGACGGCGTCGGTGGCCGAGACGACCGTGTACAGGATCAGCGGCGTGAACGCGGACGCCAGCACGGTGAGCCAGAGGAACCCGACGGCCTCGCTGATCGCCTCCGTGAACGGCACCCCGCGCACGGCCCGCTTGGCCACGGCGAGCAGCCACAGCACGAGCGTGAGGATGGTCGAGGCGGCGAAGACGACGGCGTACTGGCGGAGGAAGGCGGTGTTGGTGAAGTCGACGTTGCTGGTGGAGTGGACGGCTTCGGAGAGCTTGCCGACGATCCAGGAGGCGGCGTCGGCGCAGCCCTTTGCGAGGGAGGAGAGGGGGTCGAGGGAGGACTGGGTGTCGGTGAGGTTGGAATGGCCGGAGCTCGTATCGCCTGGCGATTGGCAGTACTTCTTGGCCGGACCGATGAGCAGGTCACAGGGGTTGTTGCTCTGCCCCGGCGTCGGGGTGGCGGTCACGCCTGGTGTGGGAGTCCCGCTTGCGCCTGGTGTGGGGGATGAGCTGATGCCCGGAGTCGGTGTCGAAGCTCCGCTCGCCCCAGGGGTCGGCGTCGGCCCCGGAAGAGCCGCAGCACGGCTTGCGAGGAGGACAGCGGTTGTTTGGAGGCTCACTAGGAGAGCGGTGAGGCCGAGGGCGCGACGGCCTGGCTTACCGGGCATAAGTAAAGCCTCCGTACTCCTTGACGGCCTTCGAGATGTCCTCGGCGCTCGCAGCCGGGACGTCACCTGTGACGGGGGCCGGACCGTTCGTCTGGTCGTCGGACTCGGCCTTCCAGTCGTTGTCGATCCACCTCAGGTCGAACGTCCAGGTCTTCCAGTCGGTGCGCACGGGGTCGGTTGAGCCAGTGCCCGCCATGCCGATGAGCCCCGTGTACCAGACGGAAACCTTGGCGCGGTCAGAGCTGTAGTCCTCGACCTTGGTGCCGACCGGAATGGTCCGTGAGATGAAGGTCTTGTCCCTCGGCGGGTTGCCGTCGGCGTCGAGGCCGAGCTTCTTGAGGAAGTCCGCCGAGTAGGCCTGGTCCTGCGGGCCTTTGAGTTTGGCCGCGGTCGCCGGTGTGTAGACCGAGTCCACGATCGCGTGCCGGCTGTCCGCCCTGAACATCCCGTCGCCGCCCAAGGCCACCGCATAGTTCGCCGCCGCCGACTGTGCCCCCTGCTCCGAATGGGCGAACCCGGAGGCGATGCCCGCCGACTTGCCGTCGACCGGCCTCGTGCCGGTCGGGGCCGTCGAGCGGCTGTCGGGGTGGCCCTTCGCGGAGGAGCCGCCGTCGGAGCCACTGCCGCCGCCCCGGTTCGCGAAGGCGATGGCCGCGATGAGCAGCACGATGACGCCGACGACCATCAGCAGGTTCCGGTTGGAGGGCCGGCCCTGCCGGCCCGGTCTGCCCGCGCGGCCGCGCCTCGGCTGGGCGTAGGGGTCGACCTCGCCCTCGGGGAGCCGTGTGCGCGTGAGGTGATGGTCGTCGCCGTAGCCGCCGCCGTAACCGTCGTCGCCGAGACTCATCGCTCGCCCGCTCCCTCATGCTTCGTCACCGGCATGCTGCCGTCCGTATATGACGGTAGCGGGACGAACGGTTTCCCGGGGGAGAGCGAGGAGGTGTGAGGGGGCATCAGGTGGCAGCCTCGGGTGCGGTGGGAGGCGGGTGGAGGTGGGGAAGCGCGGGACCGGGCCGGAGGCCGCCCGGTCAGACGGCCATGCCGTAGACGATCGTGAAGAGCGTGCCGAGCGAACCGATGATGAACACACCGGTCAGACCGGCGACGATCAGACCCTTGCCCTGTTCCGCGCTGAACGTGTCCCGGAGCGCCGTCGCGCCGATCCGCTGCTTCGCCGCGCCCCAGATGGCGATGGCGAGGCAGAGCAGGATCGCCACGGCCATGATGACCTCGATCATCACGCGCGCCTCACGGCCCAGACTGCCGAAGGGCCCCCAGTTCGGGGCGATTCCGCCAATAATGGTGTTGATGTCGCCCTTGCCGGCCGCCAAAAACATGGGTAACTCACCGCCCCTAAACGGGTAGTTGTGACCGCCCTTGCCGCCGATGGGCAAAGGTCGGGACCTATCTTCGCTGACGTGGCCGCCCTCGGATGTCGATTTGGCGGCAAATTTTGGCGGAACCCGTACCCGTCGTCGGCTTGCGCGCCTGACCTGCGGCAAGGCCCGTTGTCAGTGGGTGCCTCTATGGTGACTCTGTGTATCACGGGTGTGGACGCCGAGCAACGATCGGCGGAACGGGGGGACGTGGTGAGGTTCGGGCGACACTGTGTTCGGTCGGTACGCTGCTTGCTCAGCGCATGGGTCGAGATTGTCAAGGGTGGTACGGGTGCTGGTTGCCGGTCGGTACCGGTTGGGGGAGCTGCTCGGCCGCGGCGGGATGGGCGAAGTCTGGCAGGGCCAGGACGAGGTGCTGGGCCGTCAGGTGGCTGTCAAGCTGCTGCTGGGCGACGACGGCGGCGAGGGCGAGGATTCGGCCGCGGCGCGGTTCCGGATGGAGGCCCAGACCGCGGCCCGGCTCAATCACCCGCAGGTGGTCGCCGTCTACGACTTCGGCGCCTGGGAGGACCGCTTCTATCTGGTGATGGAGCTGGTCAACGGGCCGAGCCTGGCCCAGGAGCTGACCGAGCAGGGCCGGTTCGACCCGGCCCGGGTCGCGGACATCGCCGCGCAGGCGGGCCGGGGCCTGGCGGCTGCCCATCAGCAGGGGGTGGTCCACCGGGACATCAAGCCGGGCAATCTGATGCTCGACGCCAACGGCACCCTCAAGATCGGCGACTTCGGCATCGCCCGCTTCGTCGACGAGACGTCGGCCGCGTTGACGCGGGCCGGGCAGATCGTCGGGACGAGCACGTATCTGGCGCCGGAGCGCGCGCTGGGGCGCATGGCCGGGCCGGAGGCGGACGTCTACGCGCTGGGCTGCGTCCTGTACCAGCTGCTGATCGGCCAGCCGCCGTTCTGGGCGGACAGCCCGACCTCGCTCCTCTATCTGCACGTCGACGCGGAGCCGGTGCCGCCGCGCCGGCACCGGCCGGAGGTGCCGTATCCCTTCGAGGCGTTCCTGTTGCGGATGCTCGCCAAGCAGCCGGAGCAGCGGCCGTCGGCGCGGGAGGTGGGGGAGTGGTTCGCCGGTACGGCGTGGCGGGAGGCCCCGCGCCCGCTGCCGCCGGCGGCGATGCCGGCCTACGGGGTGCAGGGTGGTGCGGGGGCGCCGGGTGCGGCTCCGGTGCCGGGCGCCGGCGCCATGCCGGCCGGTGCGACGCGGAGTCCGGCAGGCGGTGCGCCCGGGGTCCCGCCGGTTGGGGTCCCGCCGGTCGGGGCGCCGCCGGTCGGGGCGCCGCCGGTCATGAGCCGGCCGCCGGTTCCGCCGCCCCGCGTCTCGCCCGTGCCGCCGCCGGTCCCGCGGGGACAGCGGGGCCGGCGCGCGGCGGCGTACCCCGCGTCCGCCCCGAAGGGGCAGCGGCAGAAGGTGCTGTTCGGAGTGGTGGCCGGTCTGGCCGCCTTCGTGGTGGCCGCCGTGATCGGCGCCTCCCTGTTCGACTCGAACGACAGCGGCGGCGGGCCCTCGCGGCCGGCCACGGTCCCGTCCTCCGGGCCGAATGGGGACGCGGACGGTGCCGTCCCGGCGGAGGGGGCGGTCAATGTGCCCAAGAAGAAGCCGAAGCCGTCGCCCTCCTCCTCGCACAAGTCCAAGAAGCCGCACAAGCCGGACAAGGACATGGACAAGAAGAAGGACGACGACTGAGGCGGGTGGGACGGGTGAGACCCGTGCGCCCTGGTGGGCGCACGGGGTGCTCAGTCCTCGATCCCCTCGACGAAGTGGTCGAACTCGCCGGCCTTCACCCCGAGGACGAAGGCGTCCCACTTGGGACCGGTGGTGATGACGATGTTGTCGGGGTCGGTGTTGACCCGGATGTAGACGTTCTCGTCGTCCCCCTGCCCGAAGGCGACCTCGAAGTACTCCGTGTCGCCTTCCTCGGCGGCCTTGATCCAGTTGAGCTCGGCCACGGTGGTCCCCCCTGTGGGATCAGTCGGCTCGGAAGTGGCGCGCCCACGATAGCCGCGCCGCGCGCGTCCGTGGGACGGTCGCGCCGACCGCCGTTACGACAGACCGGGTGCCGTGGCGCGGAAGCGCGCGGTCGACTCCTCGGTGGCCCAGCGCTCCAGACCGGCCTTCTCCAGGACCCGTATCGAGGCGGGGTTCGACAGATCGACGGTCGCGCCCACGGTGTGCACGCCCGGCGCGGTGAACCCGAGCGTCACGAGCGCCCGGGCGGCCTCGGTGGCATAGCCGCGCCCGCGCCGGGACGGCACGATGCCGTATCCGAACTCGACGGTTCCGTCGGCGGGCGGCCAGAACAGTCCGGCCGAGCCGATCACCAGGCCGCTGCCGCGCTCGACGAGCTGTCGCTGGCCGGCGAGGTGCCCGGGATCCGTCAGCGTGGCGAGGTAACCGGCGATCTCACGGTCGCCGTCGGCGGGGAAGTCGTCGGCCCAGTGGGGGAGCCGGGAGCCGTCGAGGACGGCGTCGAGCTCGCCCGCGGGCCACCGCCGCAGCACGAGGCGGTCGGTGGTCAGGTCGGCACCGTTGGGGGAAGAAGAGAAAAACACGCGATAACTCCTGGTCGTTCCATTGGATTTCGTTCGGGACGACCGGGCCGCGCGCTAAGGCCGCGCGGCCCGGACAAGGGCATGCTGAAGACACGTCGGGCCGGCCATGGCCTCATCCTCCCTTGTCCGAGTCGTTGGGACGGAAGTTTGCAGTGGGG
>NZ_JBFAPH010000157.1:0-15085 GCF_040675635.1 Streptomyces sp. NPDC049577 | reverse complement strand
CCGCAGGACGGCCCCGCCGGTGACCGCCGAGACGAGGACGAACAGGGCGGGCGCCCAGCCGGCCTGTTCCTCGGTCAGGGCCTTGCCCAGGCCCGTGCCGAAGGGCGGCAGGCCCGCGAGGGCCAGGCCGCCGGTCGCGAAGAGCAGGCCGACGCCGGGCATCTCCCTGCCGCGGCCGTGCAGGTCCGGCTCGTCGACGCTGCCGTAGCGGTCCAGGAGCAGCCCCGTGCAGGCGAACAGGGCGGCCTTCGCGCCGGCGTGGCCGAGGACGTACAGGCAGGTGCCGGCGGTGGCCTCGGGGCTCAGCAGGGCGACGCCGACGAGGAACAGGCCGGTGTGCGCGACGGTGGAGAAGGCCAGCAGGCGTTTGATGTGCCGTTGCTGCCAGCACATCAGTGCCCCGGTCAGCGCGCCGAGCACGCCGAGGACGAGCAGGGCGCGGTGCAGGTCGGCGGCCGGGATGCCGCCGGGGCCGGCGAAGACGGTCGTGTGGATCCGGGCGACGCCGTACACGCCCATCTCCACCATGACGCCGGAGAGCAGCATGCACACGGGGGTGGGGGCGACGGCGTGGGCGTCGGCGAGCCAGAAGTGGAAGGGGACGGCGGCGGCCTTGACCAGCAGTCCGGTCATCAGCAGGGCGAACGAGGCGACGACGAGGAGGTGCGGCGCGGGGGCGGCGTCGAGCTGCCGGCCGGCCTGGGCCATGCCGAGTTCGCCGGTGCGCGCGTACAGCAGGCCGATGCCGAGCAGGGAGGCGTAGCCGCCGAGGGAGTTGAGGAAACCGAAGGCGAGGGCGCCCTGGACGGGGCGGGCCTCCTCGACGCGGTAGCCGGTGAGGGCGTAACCGACGACACCCATGAGTTCGAAGAAGACGAAGGCGTCGAAGAGGTCGCCGGTCAGCGCGAAGCCGCACAGGCCCGCCTGGAAGAGCAGGATCAGGGCGGGGAAGGCGCCGGCGTGACGCTGCGGGGGCTCCTCGAAGTACCGCCAGGAGTAGGCGAGCACGGCGACGACGAGGAGCGAGGTGAGGGTGGCGAGCCCCAGGCCGACGCGGTCGCCGGTCAGTACGATGCCGACGCTCACGCCGTCGTGCGGCCGCCAGGCGCCGACCCAGACGACGTCGGTGCGGTGTGTCAGGGCGCTCGCGGCGAGGGCGGCGGAGACGGCGGCGCACAGGCAGCCGATGCTTTCCGCCACCGAGCGCGGCAGCCGGCGGCCGGCGCTCACCATCAGGGCCGCGCCCAGCAGCGGCACGACCACGATCAGGGGGAGCAGCCGGCCCATCGCGGTCAGCCCTTCAGCTCGGAGAGCGCGTCGGGATCGGTGGTGCCGTACCGCTTGTCCAGCTGGAGGACGAGGGCGAGGAGCAGGGCGGTGACCGTGGCTCCGACGACGACGTCGGTGAGGGCGAGGGCCTGGACGACCGGGTCGACGACGCGGGTGGTGGTCGGGACGTCGGAGAAGACGGGGGCGCTGCCGCCGCGGCGGTAGCCGACGGCCAGCAGGAGGACGTAGGTGGACGACTGGGCCACGGCCAGACAGCCGACGGCGTGGACCAGGTTGCGGCTGGTGGCGATGCCGTACACGCCGACCAGGAAGATCCAGCCCGCGACGGCGTAGGGCAGGACGCTCATGCCCTCTCCCCCTTCCCGTTCTCGTCCGGGTTCTCGTCGTCGTTCCCGCCGTCCTCGATCTCGATGGCCTGCTCCAGGAAGTGGGCGAGCAGCACGACCACGCCGGAGGCGACCTCCATGCCGACGGCCGCGTTGAGCAGCGGGACGGTGCCGCCGGAGGCCATGGTGTTGAAGGTGCCGTGGGGCAGTGTGTTGGCGAGGTACGCCGAGCCGGCCAGCAGTCCGGCCGCTCCCAGGACGACGTACGCGGCCTCGCCAGCGCCGTCGGCGATCTCGTAGAGCTCCACGGGGCGGAGGCGTTCGAGCGCCCGGTAGTCGGCGCTGACGTACAGCAGGTGGAGGGCGGTGGCGACGACGACGCCGCCCTGGAAGCCGCCGCCCGGGCTGAGCTGGCCGTGCGCGATGACGTACAGGCCGATGGCCAGGGTGACGGGCAGCACCACGGCGCCGTACCGGCGCAGCACGGCCGGCTGGTCCGCGGGCTGGGGCCGCACGCGCCGCTCGCCGCGGGTCTGGCGCAGCAGCACGACCGTGCCGAGGACGGAGCCGAAGAGGATGCTCTCCTCGCCGAGGGTGTCGAAGGCGCGCTGGTCGAAGTTGACGGAGGAGACGGTGTTGGCAGTGTTCTGCCGCAGCGAGGTCTCGACGGCCCGGTCGCCGTACGGGTGCCACTGGCCGCCGAAGTGCGGCAGGTGCACGCAGGCGGCGGCGTAGAGGGCCGCGGTGGCCAGCAGGCCGATCGCGAGCACCCACAGCCGGGCGCGCCGGCTCATTCGCGCCGCTTCCGGCGCCGGACCTTGCGCACGGTCAGCAGGATCATCAGCGGGGTCACCACCGAGCCGACGCCGAGCTGGGACAGCCCGACGTCGGGGGCCTGGAGGACGGTGAACAGCAGGGCGAGGCCGAGGCCAAGGAGCGAGAGCACGATGGCCTGCCGGGCGGGGTCCTGGGTGAGCACGGCGAGGGTGGCGGCGGCCGCGACGAAGAGCAGCGCGAGGACGGTCAGCACGTCATCCATGCCGCACCGCCCGGGTGGTGACGACTCCCCCGGCGATCAGCAGGGCGCCGATGACGAGCAGTTTGGCCATCGCCCGGCCGGGGCCGACGGCCACGCACATCGGGACGACCGTCAGCGGCGTGCCGATGGCGACGGCCGGGGTCAGCAGACGGATGCCCGGGGGCCGTTCGGCGATCTCGTCGGCGAGCAGCCGCGCGTAGACGAGGGTTCCGGCCGGGCCCAGGACGGAGACGACCAGGGCGAGGTCGACGTAGGAGGGCCTGCCGTAGCCCTGGGAGAGCAGGAGGAAGACGAGGCACAGCAGCAGGGTGGCCATGTTCTGGGCGACGACGCGCCGGCCGGCGGGGCCGCCCGCCGCGCCCCACAGGCAGGGTCCCAGTCCGCCGGCGATGACCACCGTGGCGGCCACCAGCCACCCGTTCACCGTGACACCGCCCGGCGCGCGCCGCGGGCGGCGCAGGCGGCCAGGAGGGCGCAGCCCGCGCCGATCTCCAGGTCCAGGGGCTCCAGCGTGCTGATCAGCACGCTCCACAGCGCGGTGAGCCCGGCCCACCAGCCGGCGATCTCCGCCGCGGCGACGGCGCCGCGCCTCATCCGCTCCACCTCCGCAAGCCGGATCCGGGACGTCCGGGCAGGTGCCGGCGGGCCCCGGTACGGGCAGTATCGGCCACCGGGCCCGGCCGGACGGCGACCGGCGCCGTGGCGTGTCGCCCCGGGGCCGTACGGCTCCCGGGCCCGCGGGGTGGCGGCTGCCCGCCCCCGGGCCCGGCAAACTTCCGGCTCTTCCGCGCCCGTCGGGGTGTCGTCGCCCGGTGGCCGGGTAGCCGGGCGGGGTCACCGACGACCGACCCGAGGAGGACACACATGGGGTACCCCGACACCGCGGGCCAGCGGCGGGAGAGCAACGACGTCGTGGCCCTGCTGGTCAGGCAGCACGAGGAGATCCGGAAGCTGATGGACGAGGTCCTGGAGCGCACCGGTGAGGAGCGCGGGGACGCCTTCCGGCGTCTGGTGCATCTGCTGGCGGTGCACGAGACCGCCGAGGAGGAGGTCGTCCACCCCTACGTCCGGCACGCCGTCGACGGCGGCGAGCACGTGGTGGCCGACCGGCTCAAGGAGGAGGACGGCGCCAAGCGCACCCTGCGGCAGCTGGAGGGCATGGACCCGGACGACCCGACGTTCGTGGAACGGTTCATCAGGCTGCGGGACGCGGTGCGCGCGCACGCGCGGGCCGAGGAGACGTACGAGTTCGCCCGGCTGCAGGAGGGCGGCGAACCGGCCCGGCTGCAGGCGCTGGCGAAGGCGGTGCGGGCGGCGGAGGCCGTCGCGCCCACCCATCCGCATCCGGGCACCGAGTCCGCCGCGAAGAACGTGGCCCTGGGGCCGGTGGCCGCGGTGGTCGACCGGACGCGCGACGCGATGCGCAAGGCCATGAGCGGCACCTAGCGGCACCTAGCGGCACCTGAGGAACGAACGGAGGTCGAGGAGACGATGACCCGACTGGTGAAGGACGCGATGACCGCCGGCGCCGCCACGGTGCGGCCCGAGGCGTCGCTGGTGGAGGTGGCACAGCTGATGCGGGATCAGGACATCGGGGATGTGGTCGTGGCCGACGGCGACGCCGTCGTGGGCGTGATCACCGACCGGGACGTCACCGTCCGCGCGGTGGCGGGCGGCGTGGACCCGGTGTCGGTGAGCGCGGGGGCGGTGTGCACCCGGCGCCCCGTCCTGATCACCCCGGACGCCCCGGTGGACGACGCGGTCACGCTGATGCGGGAGAACGCCGTGCGCCGGCTGCCGGTGGTGGAGGACGGACGGCCCGTGGGCGTACTGAGTCTCGGGGATCTCGCCCGGGAGCGGGATCCCCGCTCGGCCCTCGCCGAGATCAGCAGGGCCGCGCCCGACCGCTGAGCTGCCGGAACCCCGCCTGGGGGTGCCCCCTTGGGGGCACCCCCAGGCGTCAGTCGCGGGGCAGCAGGGTACCGAGCGGGCCGAGGTCGAGGTTGAGGTCCGACGGGTCGACGCCGTGCCGGTCGCAGAGCTCGGCCATCCGCTCCTCCAGCAGCATCAGGGTCAGTCCGATGCGCTCCTCCTGCTCCTCGGTCAGCCCGCCCTCCTCGACCCGGCGCAGCGCCTGGCGTTCCATCAGCTGGCGCAGCAGCTCGACCACGGTCAGGACGAGGGTGGCCAGGTCGCGTTCGACGGTTTCCGGTTCGAGGTCGAGACGGCTCACCGGGGTTCCCCCCCGGCGAGGGGCGTCAGGGCGGACACCGAGCCGATCAGCAGGCGCAGTTCGATCCGGACGAGGTCGACGTCGGCGATGCTCAGGGTGAGGTCGCCGGCCACGACGGCGCCCGCGGCGAGCAGCCGGTCGAGCAGGTCCACGAGGGACACCTCCGGATGGCCGCGGAGGTCCAGGTCCGGGGAGGTGCTGGTGCTCATGCCGGGCACCCGCCCGGCTCGGACCCCGCCGGTCCTGTCGGTCCTGTCGGTCCTGCCGGTCCTGTCGGTTCCGTCGGTTCCGTCACGAAGGAGTAGGGCGCCCACGGGCCCGTCATCTCCAGCCGCAGCCCGTCGCCGGGCATGTCCAGGGCGGTGACGCGGGCGGCGAAGTCCCGTGACCGGTCGCGGGGGACGAGGTAGGCGGCGTTGAGGACGTTGCGGTCGGGGGTCCCGGCCAGGCGCGGGTCCTGCGGACGGTGCAGCCGGGCGTTCCGCGCGTGGCGGGAGAGTTCGGTGTGGACGTGCCGGCACAGCTCCGCGATGCGCCGGCCGGAGTGCTCCTGCCGTTCCCGCTCGCGCCGGCGGCGGCGCAGATACTCCCGGCCGGCGGAGCCGGAGAACGCGGAGGGTGCGGACGGTTCGGGCCGCTCCGCCCGCTCGGCGGGGACCGCGTAGATCTTCACGCCCCATTCGACGCAGCCGTCCAGCCGCTCCAGGTCCGCGGCGAACCGCTCCCGCCCGGCGTCGAGCGCCCGGCGCAGGCCGGTCTCGTCGCGGTGGACGGTGGCCAGCCGCAGCGGCAGGACGGAGCCGAGCGGGGCGACCGCGGCGACGACCGCCTGGTGTGCGCGGGCGGTGGCCTCCAGCCAGCGCAGATCCTCCAGACGCTCGCGCAGCGCGGCTTCGCCGAACTCGTCGGCGGGCACCGGGCCGACCACGGCCGCGAGCCCCGCGTGCCGTACGACGCGCACGGGGGCGCCGCCCACGCCGCGTGTCCCGCCGGGCGGCGCGGGGGCCGTGGGGCGCGTCAGGGCGTAGGCGTACAGCAGGTCGCTCACCTGGGCTCCTCCCCGTTTCCGCGCGCGCTCTCCAGCGCGGCGATCCTGTTTCTGAGCTCCTCGTTCTCGGCGCGCAGGGCGCGGTCGCGGGCGCCGGAGGACAGGGACGGGTCGCTCTCCCACCAGTCGATGCCCATCTGTTTCGCGCGTTCCACCGAGGCCACGACCAGTCGCAGCCTGATGGTCAGCAGTTCGATGTCGAGCAGGTCGACCCGGATGTCCCCGGCGATGACCACGCCCTTGTCGAGGACGCGTTCGAGGATGTCGGCGAGGTTGGCGCCGCCGGCCGGGCCGTAGGGGTCCCCGGGCAGGGGTGCCGGTACGGTCATGTCACGCTCTCCCGTTCTGTGGTCGGGGCTGCGGATGCTCGGCCTCCCAGCGGTCGAGGAGCGCGTCCTCCAGGCGGTCGAACTCGGCCTCGTCGATCTCCCCGGCCAGCAGCCGGGCCTCCAGCCGGCGCAGTTCGGCGCGGAGCACGGCGGGGTCGTGGTACTGGCGTTCCGCCTCCTTCAGCAGCTGCCGGACGCACCAGCCCGCGCAGCGCACCGGGGCGGCGGGCAGCAGGAGCAGTTCGCCGATCAGTCCCACGGTTCCCCGTCCGTTCCCGTCATTCGACGAAGCTGTAGGGGGGCAGGGGCCCGGTCACGGTCAGCTCCAGCCGCGCGTGGCCGCTCTCGACGGACCGTGCGGCGGCGAGGAACGCCTCGGCGCGTTCGCGGGCCACCAGGAACGAGACGTCGAGCAGGCGCTTGTCGCCGCCCGGGCCGTCCTGCTCGGCCTCCGCGTGCGGCCGCAGCGCGTCCCGGACGGCCCGGGCGTCGCTCACCTCGCGGGCGCGGACGGCCTGGGCGACCATCTCGCCCAGCCGCAGGCGCTCCTGGTAGGAACCGCCGCCGGCGGCCCGGCAGGACTCGTTGAGCGTCCGCACGGCCGGTTCCTCCTCCAGGACCTGGCGCAGCACGGCTTCCTCGCGGTGGGCGGCCTTGACGTTGTACTCGACCCTGCCGTCGAGGGCCTCCAGCCGCTGCCGGTAGTGGCCGGCGCGTTCGGTGAGGACGGCGCGGACCGCGTCGTCGCTCTCGGAGAGGCTGCCGAAGCGCAGCGGCAGGACGGGCCCGTCGGCGCCGGCCTCGGCGAGGACCGACTGGTGGGCGAGGAGGTCGCGGCGCTTGGCGCGCAGCTGGTCGGGGCAGTCGCTGACCAGGGCCGCGAGCCCGTCCGCCTCCACGGTACGGACGGGGTGCGGCGGGTCACCGATCCCCCGCAGCGGCTTGCGCGATGCCGGCCGTCCGGCGCGGGCGATGCCGTAGACGTAGGTGCTCACTCCGCCTCTTCCTCCTTCCGGCGGGTGCCGCCGCGCCGGGCGGGCTGCTTGCTGCCGCCGGTGTCCTGACCGTCCCCGCGGATCTGGCGGAAGGTGTCGGCCACGCTCTGCGCGGCGCCGGTCAGGGCGCCCTTGGTCTTGCCGTGCGCGCCGGACTCGGTCATGTCGCCGACGATCTCGGTGAGCCCGGGGCTGCGGTTCGGGCCGGACTCCAGGTCGAGGCGGTTGCACGCCTCGGCGAAGCGCAGATAGGTGTCGACGCTCGCCACGACCACCCGTACGTCGATCTTCAGGATCTCGATGCCGACCAGGGAGACCCGCACGAACGCGTCGATCACCAGCCCCCGGTCGAGGATCAGTTCGAGGACGTCGTAGAGGCCGCTGGTGCCGCCACCTCCGCCCGGCGCCCGTGCTTCGGGTACCACAGTCATCTCTCGCTCCTCCTTCCTCAGCTCTCTCGGCTCTTTCGCGGTTCTTCTCAGCTCCGGTCGGCGCGCCCGCGCTCGTAGCGGCGCGTGCGCCGGTAGCCGGTGAGGTGTCCCTCGGCGTCGAGCCGGATCTCGTAGGTGGCCAGCAGGCTCATGGTGTCCGGGATCCGGGACAGCTCGAGGACCTCGACCTGGAGCGCCCAGCCCTCGCCGTCGCGGTCCAGGGACGAGACCGACTCGGCCTCCAGACCGGTCAGCTCCCCGAATTCCGCCCGGGCCGTGCGCAGCACCCGGATCAGGGGCGGGCCGCCGGACTCGCGCTCGCGGCCGTCGTTGCTGTTGCGGTCGTTGCTGTTGCGGTCGTCGTTGCCGTGGCTGTCGTCGTGCTCGCTGCCGGGGTTGTCGTTCGCTCGTCGCGCCATCGGTACCTCGCGATCGGTCAGGGGGTACCTCGTGGCGCGGATACCGTGCCCCGGCCGCCGTAAACCTTTGGCCCACGGACCGGGGGGGGCGGACGGTGAGGTTTCACATCGGGCCGCGTGGTTACCCGTCGGGTCTGAGCCCCGTCGCGGCGTGAGGAGGAACCAGCCCCGATGACCCGGTACGGATACTTCCTGTCCTGCGAGGAGCACACCCCCAAGGCGCTGGTCGAGCAGGCCCGGATGGCGGAGGACGCGGGGTTCACCTCGCTGTGGATCTCCGACCACTTCCACCCGTGGACCGACGCCCAGGGACAGAGTCCGTTCGTATGGTCGGTGATCGGGGCGATCGCGCAGGCCACGCGGCTGCCGGTGCAGACCGCCGTGACCTGCCCGACCGTGCGGATGCACCCCGTGATCACCGCGCAGGCGGCCGCCACCAGCGCGGCGCTGCTCGGCCCCGGCCGCTTCCGGCTCGGCGTGGGCAGCGGCGAGGCGCTCAACGAGCACGTCCTCGGCGGTCCGTGGCCGCGGGCGGCCGTGCGGCTGGAGATGCTGGAGGAGGCCGTCGAGGTGATGCGGCTGCTCTTCCGGGGAGACCGGGTCAACCACCGCGGCAGGCACTACACCGTCGAGAACGCCCGGCTGTACACGCTGCCCGACGAGCCGGTGCCCATCGACATCTCGGCGTTCGGCCCGGCCGCGCTGGAGCTGGCCGGCCGGATCGGCGACGGGCTCGTGGCGATCGCGCCCGACAAGGGGGCGGTGAAGGGCTTCCGGGGCATGGGCGGCGCCGGGAAGCCGGTCTTCGGCGGGGTCAAGGTGTGCTGGGGCCCCGACCGCGAGGCCGCGGTGGACACGGCGCACGCGCGCTGGGCCGTGGAGCAGTTGCCCGGCGAGCTGAACCAGGTGCTGCCCACCCCCACCCACTTCGAACAGGCCGCCCAGCTGGTCCCCCGGGAGACGGTCGCGCGCAACGTGACCTGCGGCGACGACGTCGACGCGCACGTCACGGCGCTGCGCGAGTTCGCCGCGGCCGGCTTCGACCGGGTTCATGTGAACCAGATCGGCCCCGATCAGCGGGGCTTCTTCGACTTCTACCGCACGAAGGTGCTGCCGCAGCTGGTGGGCTGACGGCCGCCGCACACCTCGGGAGGTGTTTTCCCTCATGGGCCGGAACGTGTCCGACCACATCCTGGAGCGCCTGCGCGCCTGGGACGTGGAGCGCGTCTTCGGGTATCCGGGCGACGGGATCAACGGACTGCTGGCCGCCTGGGGCCGGGCCGAGAACCGGCCGCGCTTCGTCCAGGCCCGGCACGAGGAGATGGCGGCCTTCGAGGCCGTCGGCTACGCCAAGTTCAGCGGTCGGCTGGGGGTGTGCGCGGCGACGTCCGGGCCGGGCGCGATCCACCTGCTCAACGGGCTCTACGACGCGAAGCTGGACCATGTGCCGGTGCTGGCGCTGGTCGGCCAGACGCACCGGTCCGCGATGGGCGGGGCGTACCAGCAGGAAGTGGACCTGCACACGCTCTTCAAGGACGTCGCCTCGGAGTTCGTCGAGACCGTGACCGTCCCCGAGCAGCTGCCGAACGTGCTGGACCGGGCGGTGCGCACCGCCTACGCGCGTCGCGCGCCGACCGCCGTCATCGTGCCCGCGGACGTGCAGGAGCTGCCCTACTCCCCGCCGTCCCACGCGTTCAAGATGGTGCCGTCCAGCCTGGACCGCAGCAGCTGGCAGACGACTCCCTCGGACGACTCGCTGCGGCGGGCCGCCGAGGTGCTGAACTCGGGCGAGCGGGTGGCGATGCTCATCGGCCAGGGGGCGGCCGGGGCGCGGGCCGAGGTCGCGGAGATCGCGGAGCTGCTGGGCGCGGGCGTCGCGAAGGCGCTGCTGGGCCTGGACGCGCTGAGCGACGAACTCCCGTACGTCACCGGGTCGATCGGACTGCTGGGCACGCGGCCCTCGTACGTGATGATGCGCGACTGCGACACGCTGCTGACGGTGGGCTCGAACTTCCCCTACTCGCAGTTCCTGCCGGAGTTCGGCAAGGCGCGGGCGGTGCAGATCGAGATCGATCCGCATCTGGCCGGTATGCGCTACCCGTACGAGGTCAATCTCATCGGCGACGCGCGCGAGACGCTGCGGCGGCTGCTGCCCATGCTGCGCCGCAAGGACAACCAGGACTGGCGGGACGAGGTCGTCGCGAACGTCTCACGGTGGAAGAAGGTGATGGCGCGCCGCGCCTCCGTCGCCGCCGATCCCGTCAACCCGGAGTATGTGGCGCGGATGCTGTCGCCGCTGCTGCCCGACGACGCGATCGTGACCTCCGACTCCGGTTCCGTCGCCAACTGGTACGCCCGGCACGTGCGGATGCGGGGCTCGATGCGCGGCTCCCTGTCGGGGACGCTGGCCACGATGGGGTGCGGGGTGCCGTACGCGATCGGGGCGAAGTTCGCACACCCGAACCGGCCGGTGGTGGCACTGGTCGGGGACGGGGCCATGCAGATGAACGGGCTGGCGGAGCTGGTCACGGCCGCCAAGTACCAGTCGCAGTGGGACGATCCCCGGCTGGTGGTGGGCGTGTGGAACAACCGTGACCTCAACCAGGTGACGTGGGAGATGCGGGCCATGGCCGGCTCCCCGCAGTTCCTGCCGTCGCAGGCGCTGCCGGACGTGCCCTACGCGGACTTCGCCCGCTCGATCGGGCTGGCGGGCGTCCGGGTGGAGAAGCCGGGTGACGTGGAGGAGGCCTGGCGCGAGGCGCTGGCGGCGAAGCGGCCGGCGGTGGTGGAGTTCCTCACCGATCCGGCCGTGCCGCCGATCCCCCCGCACGCGGAGTGGTCGCAGATCGAGGCCACGGCGGCGGCGGTGCTCAAGGGCGACGCGGACCGCGTCGGCATGATCCGGCAGGGCTTCAAGGCGAAGGTGCAGGAGTTCCTCCCCGGCGGTCCGAAGGGCTCCGGCAGGGGGTCCGCTTGACGGCCGGGCAGGGCGGGCGGAGCGTCCGGGGCGGGCGGATCGAGCGCGTCGAGGCGGCGGCCTACACCGTGCCCACCGACGCGCCGGAGGCCGACGGCACGCTCGCCTGGGACGCCACGACGATGGTGGTGGTCGAGGCCGGCTGCGGCGACGAGTCCGGCCTCGGCTGGACGTACGCGCCGGCGGCGGCCGCGGCCGCGGTGTCCGGTCTGCTGCGCGATGTCGTCGTGGGGCGCGATCCGCTGGACGTGCCGGGCGCGCACGAGGCGATGGTCCGCGCCGTGCGCAACGCCGGCCGGCCCGGGCTCGTGGGCGACGCCCTCTCCGCGGTCGACATGGCCCTGTGGGACCTCAAGGCCCGGTTGCTCGGGCTGCCGCTGCCGGAGCTGATCGGCAGGGTGCGCGAGGACGTCCCCGTCTACGGCTCGGGTGGCTTCACGACGTACCACGACACCCGGCTGGCCACCCAGCTGACCGGCTGGGCGCACGGCCAGGGCATCCCCCGCGTGAAGATCAAGATCGGGGAGTCCTGGGGCCGGGACGTGGCGCGCGACCTCGCCCGCGTCCGGCACGCCCGCGAGACGATCGGGCCCGGGACGGACCTGTACGTGGACGCCAACGGGGCGTACACCCGCAAGCAGGCGGTACGCGTGGGGCGGGCGCTGGCCGAGCTGGGCGTGGTCTGGTTCGAGGAGCCGGTCTCCTCCGACGACCTGGAGGGCCTGCGGGTGGTGCGCGACGCGTGCGACTGTGACGTCGCCGCCGGCGAGTACGGCCACGACCTGCCGTACTTCGCGCGGATGGCGCCCGTCGTCGACTGCCTCCAGGCGGACGCCACGCGCTGCGGCGGGTTCACGGAGTGGCTGCGCGCGGCGGCGGTCGCGCAGGCGCACGGGCTGGAGATCTCGGGGCACTGCGCGCCGCACCTGCACGCGCAGGTGGCGGCGTGCGTGCCGAACCTGCGGCACATCGAGTGGTTCCACGACCACGTCCGCATCGAGACGGCCCTCTTCACCGGCGCCCTGGACCCGGCGGGCGGCACGGTACGGCCGGGGGCGAGCGGAGAACCCGGCCACGGAATGCGTCTCAAGCGCGAGGAGGCCGAGCCGTGCCGCGTGCTGTGACCCTTGACTCGGGAACCGAAGAGGAGACACCACCGATGGATCACGAGCGCGCCCCCGTGCCGAAGGCGCCCGGCCGGATCGCCTGCCGGCGCACACGAGCGGAAACGGGGATGTACGTCCCGGACTGCGCCGGAAAGTCGCTGCGCACGCTGCGGGTGGTGGCCGCATGAGCGAAGAAGTGGAGGACGTCACCACCCGGTACCTGATGTACGGGGTACTGCCCTTCTGGTTCGTGCCGGGAGTGGCCGACTGGGTCATGCACCGCCGCACCCGCATCGAGGAGACCTCCGGCACCCGCGAGTCGGCCATCCACGCGCTGATGATGGCCGAGGTGGGCGTACCGATCACGCTGACGCTGCTGTGCGAGGTCAACCCGCTGCTGCTGACGGTGCAGCTGGGCGCGGCGGCCTGCCACGAGGCGACCGCGCTGTGGGACGTGCGCACGGCCGTGCGCAGCGACCGCGACGTCAGGCCGGTCGAGCAGCACATCCACAGCTTCCTGGAGTCGCTGCCGTTCGCCGCCATGGCCTCGCTGATGTGCCTCCACCACGACCAGGTGCGCTCACTGCTGCGCGGCGGCCGCGACGATCCCCGGGCGTGGCGGCTGGTGCCGCGCCGCAAGCCACTGCCCGCCGGCTATCTGGCGGCGATCGCGCTGGCGGTGGGCGTCTGCGTGGCGCTGCCGTACGGGGAGGAACTGCGCCGCTGCGTGCGGGCGGGCCGCAAGCGCAGGAAGAGCGAGAACAGCCGGAAGAGCGGGAAGAGCCGGAAGTGCAAGAGGAAAGGACTGACATCATGAACGTCGCGTTCCTGGTGGCGCCGCAGGGCGTCGAGCAGGTGGAGCTGACCGAGCCGTGGAAGGCGGTGGAGGGCGCGGGCGCCACACCGCGCCTGATCTCCACGAAGTCCGGCCGCATCCAGGCGTTCGACCACCTGGACAAGGCGGACACCTTTCCCGTCGACCAGATCGTCGGCGAGGCGGCGGTGACGCAATTCGACCTGCTGGTCCTGCCGGGTGGGGTGGCCAACCCGGACTTCCTGCGCATGGACCCCATGGCGGTCGGCTTCGTTCGGGAGTTCTTCAGCGCGGGCAAGCCGGTCGCGGCGATCTGCCACGCCCCGTGGACGCTCATCGAGGCCGACGCCGTGCGCGGGCGCACCATGACATCCTGGCCCAGCCTGCGGACCGACCTGCAGAACGCGGGCGCGACATGGGTCGACGAGCAGGTGAAGGTCTGCGAGCGGGGCCCGAACACGCTGATCACCAGCCGCAAGCCGGACGATCTCAAGGCGTTCTGCGAGGCGGTCGTGAACGTGCTGCGGTGATTCCCGGGTCCGCCTCGGCTCCCGGCCTGGGCGAGAGCCATCCGTGCGGCGGAGTGCCGGTCCGGTGCTCCGGCGGCGCCGCCGGTGTCCGAGAACCCCACCGGACCGAGGACGGCTTCTCAAGGCGACACTGCTTGGCGGTCATCGAGTCATCGATGGTCCGAGCTCTCGGGACATGCGCCGGAGATCGTCCACTCGTCTGTCCAGAGCCTCCACAAGATTCGCAGTCGCGCGGCGTCCGCGGGCGGCAGGCTCCTGGAGAGATGGGCAGGAGCCCGCCATTCCCACTCCATGCCGGCCCGCTCCGCAAGAGACGATCCGCAAGTGCCTCGGCTACCTCTACCCGGTCCTGACCGACTGGGCCACCCGTGTCACCTCACGCGCGTCTTCGGCATCGCCGCCGAGACCGCGATGAAGTACATCTACACCGCCCACCCCGAACGCCGGTCCACCCTGTGGCGATAGCTATCCGGGCCCCGAATATCACTATCGCCCCGTCTGGGAGCCCCCGACACTGGAGGGGCTGCCAGGCCAGCCGTGGCACCCTGCCGCATGCCGTGAGACTATAGAAATCCGTCTGCAGCGGATGCATCGCGATCATTCCGAAAAGAGCTCGTCACCGCGCCGTTTACCGGAACAGCTCCGCTCCGAAGGGGCGATCGTCATGCCGAATGACTTGGATCCCGAAGCTACGATTCGTGCCCTCGACGGCGTAGGGGTGGATTTCAGTATTCCGAAGTCCGCTCTCACCGACTTTCTGGGCAACGCCGAGTTCACGCCGTACCCGGCACTCTCCGCGGGATTGCTCTCATTGCTCGACGGGCGCATGCTGCAACGCCCGGTCTTCCTCGACGTCATCGTGTTCAACTACGAGCACTCACCGGGCGATCCATCGCCCCGCCGGCTTGAGGACGTCGATTTCGAGGTCCTCAAGGAAGCGGTACTCGAAGGGTTCAACAATCGTTACGCGACGGAGCATACTGATTTCGGGTCACTACTGAAGCCGCAGGACGTACCGCAACCGCCGCCCGTGCAAACGCTCTCACTCGTCGTCGAAGGCACCGTGAACATTCACGACGGGATCACCTTCGTCGACACGGACAACCCCCGGGTCGAGTCCAGGACCAAGCTGATCACAGTGCGCTCCGAGTCGGCGAACGCCATGGTGCCGCAGGAACTCATCCGGAATGACAAGACCTGGCACTTCACCAACGGAGACGTCCGGCTCTCCGTCGCCAACGGCGAAGCGGACGCGGGATCGATCCCGCGTCCCGTCCGGGCCGGATCCTTGAGCGACAGCGCATACGCCTGGCCCGCCACCCCGGGAACGTTCAGTGGCGACGCCGGTTCCGAAGTCAAGCTGCTGTCCCGCATCCGCGTCGGCTACCACCCGGTCGACATCAAGCTCCTGGTCGAAGCCCCCAAGGGGTTCGCCGCCAACCCGACCGAGCAGGCACGCATCGCGCTCGACCCGGAAGTGCTTCTCGTCCCCGTCGAAGTCGCGCGCTTCTTCTCCGACAGCGTCCCGGTCTCGGAGATCACGGCGGC
>NZ_JBFAPH010000156.1:0-15220 GCF_040675635.1 Streptomyces sp. NPDC049577 | reverse complement strand
GCCCGGTGCGACCCGGTGGCCGCTCTGTGCCCACCCGTTCCGCCAAGCGGAACGCCTGCCCACAGAGCGGCGGACGCAGCCTGCGTCCCGGCGGAGAGCGTCAGCGGCTGTCGCTGCCCGTGGACTCCGCGGCCGCGCGGCCCGCCTCCAGGCGGGCGACGGGGATGCGGAACGGCGAGCAGGAGACGTAGTCCAGCCCCACCTCGTGGAAGAAGTGGACCGACTCCGGGTCACCGCCGTGCTCGCCGCAGACGCCGAGCTTGAGGTCCGGGCGGGTGCGCCGGCCGGCCTCCGCGGCGGCGCGGACGAGCGAGCCCACGCCGTCCCTGTCGATCGTCTCGAACGGGCTGACGCCGAAGATGCCCTTCTCCAGGTAGGCGGTGAAGAAGCTGGCCTCGACGTCGTCGCGGGAGAAGCCCCACACCGTCTGGGTGAGGTCGTTCGTGCCGAAGGAGAAGAACTCGGCCGCCTCGGCGATCTGGCCGGCCGTCAGCGCGGCGCGCGGCAGCTCGATCATCGTGCCGAGGCTGAGGCCGAGGTCGGTGCCGGTGGCGGACTCGACGCCGGCGATGACGCGCTCGGACTCCTCGCGGACGATCTCCAGCTCCTGGACGGTGCCGACCAGCGGGATCATGATCTCGGCGCGCGGGTCGCCCCCGGCGGCGCGGCGCTCGGCCGCCGCCTCGGCGATGGCGCGGACCTGCATGGCGAACAGGCCGGGGATGACCAGGCCGAGCCGGACGCCGCGCAGCCCGAGCATCGGGTTCTGCTCGTGGAGCTTGTGCACGGCCTGGAGCAGGCGCAGTTCGTTCTCGTTCGCCTCGTTGCGGGACTCGGCGAGCGCGACGCGCACCGACAGGTCGGTGATGTCGGGCAGGAACTCGTGCAGCGGCGGGTCGAGCAGCCGGACCGTGACCGGCAGCCCGTCCATGGCCTCGAAGAGCTCGACGAAGTCGCTCTTCTGGAGCGGCAGCAGGGCGTCGAGGGCCTCGTCACGCTCGGCGTCGGTGTCGGCGAGGATGAGGCGCTCGACCAGCTCGCGGCGCTCACCGAGGAACATGTGCTCGGTGCGGCACAGGCCGATGCCCTGGGCGCCGAAGCGGCGGGCGCGGGCCGCGTCCTCGGCGTTGTCGGCGTTGGCGCGCACGTGCAGCCGGCGGGTGCGGTCGGCGTACGACATCAGCCGGTGCACGGCCTTGACCAGGTCCTCGGCATCGTCGGCGGCCGGGTCGACGCGGCCCTCGAAGTACTCGACGACCGGGGACGGCACGACGGGCACCTCGCCGAGGTAGACCTTGCCGGTGGAGCCGTCGATGGAGACGACGTCGCCCTCGTGGACGACGACGCCGCCCGGGGCCGTCATCCGGCGCTGCTTGGTGTCGACGTCCAGCTCCTCGGCGCCGCAGACGCAGGTCTTGCCCATGCCGCGGGCGACGACGGCCGCGTGCGAGGTCTTGCCGCCGCGCGAGGTGAGGATGCCCTGGGCGGCGATCATGCCGTCGAGGTCGTCGGGGTTGGTCTCGCGGCGGATGAGGATGACCTTCTCGCCCGAGCGCGACCACTTCACGGCGGTGTACGAGTCGAAGACCGCCTTGCCGACCGCCGCGCCCGGCGAGGCGGCGATGCCGCGGCCGATGAGGTCGGTGGCCGCCTTCTCGTCGAAGCGCGGGAACATCAGCTGGGCCAGCTGGGCGCCGGTCACCCGCTGGAGCGCCTCGGCCTCGTCGATCAGGCCCTGGTCGACGAGCTGGGTGGCGATGCGGAAGGCGGCACCGGCGGTGCGCTTGCCGACCCGGGTCTGGAGCATCCAGAGCTTGCCGCGCTCGATGGTGAACTCGATGTCGCACAGGTCCTTGTAGTGCGTTTCGAGCGTCTCCATGATCTGCATCAGCCGGTCGTACGACGTCTTGTCGATGCGCTCCAGCTCGGCGAGCGGCATGGTGTTGCGGATGCCCGCGACGACGTCCTCGCCCTGGGCGTTCTGCAGGTAGTCGCCGTAGACGCCCTGGTGGCCGCTGGCGGGGTCGCGGGTGAAGGCGACGCCGGTGCCGGAGTCGGGGCCGAGGTTGCCGAAGACCATGGTGCAGATGTTGACGGCGGTGCCGAGGTCGTGCGGGATGCGCTCCTGGCGGCGGTAGAGCTTGGCGCGGTCGCCGTTCCAGGAGTCGAAGACCGCGCGTATGGCGAGGTCCATCTGCTCGCGCGGCTCCTGCGGGAAGTCGCGGCCGGTCTCCTTGGCGACGATGCCCTTGAACTCCTCGACCAGGCGCTTCAGGTCCTCGGCGCCGAGCTCGACGTCGGTGGTGACGCCCTTGGCGCGCTTGGCCTCCTCCAGGGCCTCCTCGAAGAGCTCGCCGTCGACGCCCAGCACGGTCTTGCCGAACATCTGGATGAGCCGGCGGTAGGAGTCCCAGGCGAACCGCTCGTCGCCGGACTGGGCGGCGAGCCCGGTCACGGAGGCGTCGGAGAGGCCGATGTTCAGGACGGTGTCCATCATGCCCGGCATGGAGAACTTGGCGCCCGAACGCACCGAGACGAGCAGCGGGTCGTCGGCCTGGCCGAGCTTCTTGCCCATGTGCTCCTCGAGCGCCGCCAGGTGGGCGGTGACCTCGTCGCGCATCCGCGCCGGCTCGGCGCCGTCCTCCAGGTAGACCTTGCAGGCCTCGGTGCTGATCGTGAAGCCCGGGGGGACGGGCAGACCGAGGTTGGTCATCTCGGCGAGGTTCGCACCCTTTCCGCCGAGCAGGTCCTTGAGGTCCTTGTTGCCCTCGGTGAAGTCGTAGACGAACTTCTGGCGATCTTCGGTTACCGGCACGGGACTCGACTCCTCACTGGGGCCTCCCGGACACGACTTGGGGGGAGGGGCTGCCCTGACGGCGGGGAGCGTACCCAGATCGAAGGCTTCTAGGGAGGTCTACTCCGCCGTCCTACGGGCGTAACCGCCCGTCCACCAGCAGATCGAAAGGCAACGGCCAAGAAGAGGTTTCAACCAGATGCGTTCAACTCTTGAACTCAACGCGGTCGACGGTCGCAAAATCGCGCCCGATTAGTCACATTGTTGCGAATCATCCCTTCCCGTGCCATCGGGCAGTGAAATCAAAAGGGGTGGCACGCAGTGCCACCCCTTGGAAAGGTGCATCCCCTCATTGACCGCTCATCTGAGCGGCACCCCGATCAGAGGTGGCGAGAATCACGCCACCGACGACGGCTCTCAGCCACCGGAAGTGTCAAGTTCCGCGTCGGCTCCGACGGTCGCGCAGTCGTACGGATCGTCCAGCCAGCCGTCCGGCAGCACGACGCGGTCACGCCCCGACGTACGGCCGCGCGGGCCGTCCGCGCCGGCGGGCCACGGCTGGTCCAGATCGAGCTCGCTCAAAAGAGCGTCCAGTTCGTCCAGGGACGAGGCGATCGCGAGTTTCTTGCGCAGCTCCGAGCCGACCGAGAAGCCCTTGGTGTACCAGGCGACGTGCTTGCGGAAGTCGATGACGCCGCGCTGCTCGTTCCCCAGCCACTCGCCCAGCAGCTCGGCGTGGCGCAGCATCACGCGGCCCACCTCCTTCAGGGTGGGACGGGCGTAGGCGGCCTCGCCCCGGCCCTCGAAGGCGGCCACCAGGTCGCCGAAGAGCCACGGCCGGCCCAGGCAGCCACGGCCGACGACGACGCCGTCGCAGCCGGTCTCCCGCATCATCCGGACGGCGTCGCCGGCCGACCAGATGTCGCCGTTCCCCAGCACGGGGATCTCCGGCACGGCCTCCTTCAGCCGCGCGATCGCCTCCCAGTCGGCGGTGCCGCTGTAGTGCTGGGCGGCGGTGCGGCCGTGCAGGGCGATGGCGGTCACGCCCTCCTCGACGGCGATCCGGCCGGCGTCGAGGTAGGTGAGGTGATCGTCGTCGATGCCCTTGCGCATCTTCATCGTCACCGGCAGCGCCCCGGCGTTGCCGACCGCCTCGCGCAGGATCGAGCGCAGCAGGTTCCGCTTGTAGGGCAGCGCGGAGCCGCCGCCCTTGCGGGTGACCTTGGGGACGGGGCAGCCGAAGTTGAGGTCGATGTGGTCGGCGAGGTCCTCTGCCACGATCATGCGGACGGCCTGGCCGACGGTGACCGGGTCGACGCCGTAGAGCTGGATCGAGCGCGGCTTCTCGGTCTCGTCGAAGTGGATGAGCTGCATGGTCTTCTCGTTGCGCTCGACCAGCGCCCGCGTCGTGATCATCTCGCTGACGAAGAGCCCCTTGCCCTCGGAGAACTCGCGGCACAGCGTGCGGAAGGGCGCGTTGGTGATGCCCGCCATCGGGGCCAGGACCACCGGCGGCTGCACGGAGTGCGGGCCGATCTTCAGCTGCGTCATGGAAGGGGCTTCCTCGGTAGTGCGGGGGACGGGGGACCGTCCATTGTCCCTCATTCGGGGGTGCCGCCGGGCTGCCCGTCCCGCCGCTCCGCGCGTATCAGGTCGTGCAGCCGGTCGAGGCGCTCGCGGCTCTCGTGGTCGGCGGGGGTGAAGGTCAGCAGCCGGGTGCCGGGACCGGGGTCGACCCACAGGCTGGTGAAGGTCATCCGCAGCGGACCCACGTCCGGCTGGTCGATGAGGCGCACCCGGTGGCCGCCCTCCGGCGACACCACCTCGTGCCGGGCCCAGAGCCGGCGGAACTCGGGCGAGGTGTCCTGCAACCGCTTGAGCAGGCACTTCCAGGCCGGTTCGGCGATGTGCTCGGCCATCGCGGCGCGGAACTTCGCGGCGATGGCCCGGAGCACCTCGTCCCGGTCGCCCATGCGGATCGCCCACTGCGGGTGGGTGAAGTGCAGCCACAGGCAGTTGCGCTCCTCCGGCGGCAGCTCGTCGAGATCGCACAGCAGCCGGCCGTACGTGCGGTTGTAGGCGAGGATGTCGTAGCGCGCGTTCTGCACACAGGCCGGCAGCGGCTCCAGCTGCTCCAGCATCTGCCGCAGGGCGGCCGAGACGCCCGTGTGCGCGGTGCCCGGCAGGGGATCGGCGATGTTCGCCAGGGCGAAGAGGTGGGCGCGCTCGTCGCGGTCGAGCATCAGGGCCCGGGCTATGGCGTCCAGCACCTGGGCCGAGACCTGTATGTCGCGGGCCTGCTCGATCCACGTGTACCAGGTGACCCCGACGGCGGCGAGCTGCGCGACCTCCTCGCGGCGCAGGCCCGGCGTACGGCGGCGGGGGCCGCGCGGCAGGCCGGCCTGCTCGGGCGTGATGCGCTCGCGGCGGCTGCGCAGGAACGCGGCGAGCTCGGCGCGGCGCACCTCGTCGGGGGCGGGCGGCACGGTCGGGGCCGTCGCGCGGGCGGCCGCCGGGGCGGCCGGGGGAACCGGCCGGGGGGTCTCCGTCACCATCGTGGTCATGCGTTCCAGGGTGCGGGACGGCGGATCCTGTTGCCAGGTACTGCTGGTACCAGGATGAGGAGGCTCTGGTACCCGGCTGAGGACTCCGCCATCGTCGTATCCGTGACCGAAACCGACACCCGGATACCGTCCCCGCCCCCGTCCCCGTCCGCGACCCCGTCCCCCTCCTCGGCCTCCTCGACGACGTCGGCCCCGCTCCCCTCCCCCGCCCTGGGTGCGGCGGGGCTGGCGACCCTGCTGACCGGTGCCGCGCTGCCGTTCATCGACTTCTTCATCGTCAATGTCGCGCTCCCCACCATCGGCCGTGACCTGCACGCCGGACCGGCGCTGCTGGAGATGGTGGTCGGCGGCTACGGCGTGGCCTACGCCGTGCTGCTCGTGCTCGGCGGCCGGCTCGGCGACATGGTGGGCCGCCGCCGGCTGTTCCTGTGGGGCACGGCCGCCTTCGGTGTCACCTCGGTGGCCTGCGGGCTCGCCCCGACGCCGTGGACGCTGGTGGCGGCCCGGGTGGCCCAGGGGGCCGCGTCCGCGCTCATGCTGCCGCAGGTGCTGGCCACGATCCAGGCGACGACCAGCGGTACGCGGCGCACCAAGGCGCTGAGCCTGTACAGCTGCATAGCGGGTGTCGCGTCGGCGGTCGGGCAGGTGCTCGGCGGCGTGCTGGTCTCCGCCGATCTGCTGGGCAGCGGCTGGCGGTCGATCTTCCTGCTCAACGCGCCGATCGCGGCGGTCGCCCTGCTCCTGGCGCTGCGGACGGTTCCGGAGACCCGCTCGGCCACCCCGCAGCGGGTGGACGGGCCGGGCACGGTGCTGCTGTCGCTGACCCTGGTGACGCTGCTGCTGCCGCTGACCGAGGGCCGCTCGCTGGGCTGGCCGGTGTGGGCGTGGGTGCTGCTGGCGGTCTTCCCGTGCGCCGCGGCGGCGCTGGTGGTCGTGGAGCGGCGGGCCGAGCGCGCCGGGCGGTCGCCGCTGGTGCCGCCGTCGCTGCTGCGGATCCGCTCGGTGCGCAGCGGGCTGGCGGTGATCGCGCCGTTCTCCGTCGGCTGGGGCGGCTTCATGTTCGTCCTGGCGGTGGCCCTGCAGGAGGGCCTGCGGCTCGGTCCGCTGGCGGCGGGGATGGCGCTGGTGCCGATGTGCGTCACGTTCTTCCTCGGTTCGCTGGCCGGTCCGCGTCTGGCCGCCCGGTACGGGCGGCGCGCGGTGACGGCCGGTGCCGTGATCCAGGCGATCGGGCTCGCCGGGGTGACGGCCACGTTCTTCTGGGGCTGGGACGGCCTGGGCGCGTTCGGCCCGGGGCCCGCGATGGCCGTGCAGGGCCTGGGCCAGGGGTTGCTGATGCCGCTGACGCTGCGGACGGTGCTCAGCGAGGTGCCGGCCGCGCAGGCCGGGGTCGGCAGCGGCGTCATGGTGACGACCCAGCAGTCCTTCATGGCGCTCGGCGTCGCCACGCTCGGCTCGCTGTTCCTGTCCCTGACGCCCTCGATGGGCATGCGGGACGCCCTCGCGGTGACGTTCCTGGTGCAGCTGGTGCTGGTGGGGGCCAACGTGGTGCTGAGCCTGCGGTTGCCGCGGACCGTTCGCTGAGGCGGCGGGGCGGGGCGGCGCACGGACGACGACACACGGGAAACACATGGAATGACAGATATTGAAATCTGTCATTCCATGTGCGACTCTTCCTGTGTACCGCCCCCTTTCCGAAGGAGCCCCCTCGTGCAGCACCGCACCCTCGGCACCACCGGTCCCCGCGTCTCCGCGCTCGGCCTCGGCTGCATGGGCATGTCCGCCCTCTACGGCGACGCCGACCGCGACGAGTCGATCGCCACCATCCACGCCGCCCTCGACGCCGGCGTCACCCTGCTCGACACCGGTGACTTCTACGGCATGGGCCACAACGAGCTGCTGATCGGCGAGGCCCTGCGCACCGCCGGCGCCGCCCACCGCGAGAACGCCGTCACCAGCGTCAAGTTCGGCGCCCTGCGCGATCCGGACGGCAACTGGTCCGGTTACGACGGCCGCCCGCAGGCCGTGAAGACCTTCGCCGCGTACTCGCTCCAGCGGCTGGGCACCGGCCACATCGACATCTACCGCATCGCCCGCGTCGACCCGGACGTGCCGATCGAGGAGACCGTGGGCGCCATCGCCGAGCTCGTCGAGGCCGGCCACGTCCGCCACATCGGCCTGTCCGAGGTGGGCGCGGAGACGATCCGCCGCGCCGCGTCCGTCGTCCCGGTCACGGACCTGCAGATCGAGTACTCGCTGATCTCCCGCGGCATCGAGGACGAGATCCTCCCCACCTGCCGCGAACTGGGCATCGGCGTCACCGCGTACGGCGTCCTCTCCCGCGGCCTCATCAGCGGCCACTTCACCCGCGACCGGCAGCTCGCCGCGAACGACTTCCGCGGCATGAGCCCGCGCTTCCAGGGCGAGAACCTCCAGCGCAACCTGGACCTGGTCGACGCCCTGCGCAAGGTCGCCGAGGGCCGGGGCGTCACTGTCGCCCAGACCGCCATCGCCTGGGTCCTCGCCCGGGGCGAGGACATCGTCCCGCTCGTCGGCGCCCGCCGCCGCGACCGCCTCGCGGAGGCGCTGGGGGCACTCGACGTCACGCTCGACGCGGCGGATCTCGCGGCGATCGAGGCAGCCGTGCCGGCCGACGCGGCCGCGGGGGCGCGGTATCCGGAGGCCCAGATGGCCCACCTGGACAGTGAACACTGACGGCACGCACCGAACTCGGTGCGCCCGGTACGAGGTACGCGCCGTCGCCGGCTGCACTCCGGTGACCGGTTGTGCCCACCCGTTCCGCCCTGCGGAACGCCTGCCCACAACCGGCAGGTACCGTGCCTGTCAGGCGCACAGTGCGCCCCGAAAGGAACTCGCGCCCCCATGACGCCCGCGCCGCTGACCCCCGACCGCATCCTCGAGGCCACCGAGGACGTTCTGCGCCGCTTCGGCCCCGCCAAGGCCACCGTCGTCGACGTGGCCCGGGCCCTCGGTGTCAGCCACGGCAGCGTCTACCGCCACTTCGGCAGCAAGGCCGCCCTGCGGGAGGCGGTCACCGATCGCTGGCTCGACCAGTCGCACGCCGAACTGTCCGCCGTCGCCGGGGAGGAGGGCCCGGCGGGCCCGCGCCTGCGCGCCTGGCTCACAGCCCTCTTCGCCGCGAAGCGGCGCAAGGCCGGCGGCGACCCGGAGCTCTTCGCGACGTACATGGTCCTGGCCGGCGAGAACAGCGGCACCGTCGAGCGCCACATCGACACGATGATCGGCCAGTTGTCCCGCATCGTCGAATCCGGCGTCGCCGCGGGCGAGTTCCGCCCCTGCGACCCCGCCGCGACCGCCCGCGCCGTCTGGGACGCCACCAACCGCTTCCACGACCCCGCGTACGCGGCGGAATGGTCCCGCCCGGAGATCGGGGCCGCGTTCGACACGGTGTGCGAGCTGATCCTCAACGGGCTGGCCCGGTAGGGCCCGGCCCTACGCCCCCGTCCGGCCGTCGGCCAGTTCCCGCAGGATGTCGGCGTGCCCGTTGTGGCGGGCGGTCTCCTCGATCAGGTGGAAGAGGATCCAGCGCAGATTGGGGTGCCAGCCGTCCCTGACGGCCCGCCTCGCCGTCGCGTCCAGGTCGGACGAGGCGACCAGCCGCCGGTAACGGGCGCTCTGTTCCTCGTAATCGGCCAGCAGTTCCGCCAGGGGCACGTCGACCGCGATGCGCATCTCACGGTCGGGGTCCTCCTCCGTCCAGGGCCCCTCGTCGTCCTCGCCCAGGAACACGACCTGGAACCAGTAGTACTCGACCCAGCGCAGATGGCTGATCAGCCCGCACAGGGTCATCAGCGGGGAGTCCGGCAGCGGGGCCCGGCGGGCGTCCTCCGGGGAGACGCCCTCGCACTTGAACCGGGCGGTGTCCCGGACGTAGTCGAGGAAGGTCGTCAGCACGGCACGCTCGTCCCCGGTGGGCGGCGTATCGGTTCGTTTGTCGATGCGTGTCACCGGGCGCATGCTCCCGGGCCGGGCGCCCGGTGTCGAACGATTAACCGGGACCGGCTCAGCCGATGCCCAGGAACCTCAGCACCGCCAGCACCCGCCGGTGGTCGGCCTCGGCCTTCGGCAGGTCCAGCTTGGCCAGGATGTTGTTGATGTGCTTCGCGACGGCGCTCTCGCTGACGACCAGTCGCTCCGCGATGCCCGCGTTGGAGCGGCCCTCCGCCATGGCGGCGAGGACCTCGCGCTCGCGGGCCGTGAGGCGGTCGAGGGGGTCGCTGTGCCGGCGGACCAGCAGCTGGGAGACGACCTGCGGGTCGAGGGCCGTACCGCCCGCGGCGACGCGGCGCAGCACCTCGATGAACTCCTCGACGTCCGCGACGCGCTGCTTGAGCAGATAGCCGAGGCCCGCCGTGTCCCCGGTGAGCAGGTCGACGGCGTAGCGCTCCTCGACGTACTGGGAGAGCAGCAGCACCGCCGTGCCCGGCCACCGCTCGCGCACGGCGAGGGCGGCGCGGACGCCCTCGTCGGTGTAGCCGGGGGGCATGCGGACGTCGAGGACGGCGAGGCCGGGCTCGTGCCGCTCGACGGCGGCGAGCAGGGACTCCGCATCGCCGGTCTCCGCGACCACCTCGAATCCGGCCGCCTCCAGAACCTTCACCAGGCCCACCCGGAGCAGGACGGAATCCTCGGCGATCACAGCGCGCACGGCAGCTCCACGGTCACAACGGTCGGGCCCCCGACGGGGCTGCTGATCGAGAACGTGCCGTCCACCGACGCGACGCGCTTGGCCAGTCCGGCCAGTCCGGTCCCCCGGCTCCCGTCCGCCCCGCCCACGCCGTCGTCGGAGACGACGACGAGCAGTATCCCCCCGGTGCGCCGGACGCTGACGTCCACCCCCGACGCCCGGGCGTGCTTGACCGCGTTGGTCAGGGTTTCGGAGACGACGAAGTAGGCGACGGCCTCGATCGCGGGCGCGGGCCGGGACGCCAGGTCCACCGTGACCCGTACGGGCAGGGGCGCCCGGTCGGCGAGGCCGGACAGGGCGGCGTCCAGTCCGCGGTCCTCCAGGACGGCCGGGTGCAGGCCGCGCACGAGGTTGCTCAGCTCCTCGATGGCCTCCTTGGCCTCGCGGTGCGCCTCGTCGATCACCTTGCGCGCGTCGTCGGGCAGATCGCTCAGCGTGGCCTTGGCCAGGCCCAGGTTGACCGCGAGGGACACCAGGCGCTGCTGGGCGCCGTCGTGCAGATCCCGCTCGATGCGGCGCCGTTCGGCGTCGGCGGCGTCGACGACGCCGGCGCGGCTCTCGGTGACCTCGGCGACCCGCCGCGTCAGTTGCTCGGCGCGGCTGGGGCCGAGGAGCCGCGTGGCGGCGCGGGTGTCGAGCCGTGCGAGCGCGCGGGACAGCCACGCCGTCGTGTACAGGCCGGCGAGGCCGGCGGCGGTGATGTAGGCGGCCTGGGTGGTGTAACCGAGGTGTTCCAGACGGTTCTCGGGCGGCAGCGCCCAGATCCAGACGTAGATCCCGGCGGCCGCCGCCGCGGCCGGCCACAGCAGCAGCACGCACGCCCCGCCAGTGGCGAGCAGCGGGCCGGTCAGCAGGTGGTAGAGCACCTGCCGGCGGAGCGCCCCCTTCTCCGGCGCGGGGATCTCCACGCCGAGCCGGCTGCGGAAGCGTGCCCGCTGCACAGTGGTCAGCAGCGGCGCGGCCGTGGCGAGCACACCGAGCGGCACCAGCAGGGCGATCAGCACGCTCAGCGTCTCCGTCGGCCCGCTGCCCGTCAGCCACGGCACGGCCAGTACGCACAGCGCGGCGAACTGCACCAGCGCACCGGCGGCGAGAAAGGCGACGGCGCGGCCGACGCCGGTGAAGGGGCGGAGGAGAAGAGCGACGAAGGGCATGGCCACACGGTAAAGGGCCTGATCAGCGGCGGGCGATGGTACGGGTGCCCGCCCGGTGGTGCAAGCAGCACCACCGCTGTCAGTGGGGGCGGCTACGGTGTGTGTCGCCACGCTTACTCAAGCCAGGAGGCGCATCATGGCAGTCATGGTCGAGACACCGACGCCCCAGTCGATAAGCCCGTCCCCGGAGCCCCGCGGGGGGTTCGAGGAGCTGTGCCAGGTTCTTGAGCAGGTCGATGCAGGTCTCCCGGATGGATACCGAACGGAGATCATCGGGGGGAATGTCGTCGTGTCACCGTGGTCCCAGTGTTCCTACGACTACATCCTCGAAAGCGCCATCGATCAGCTGACTCCCAACGTGCCCGAGGGGCATCGGGCTCGGGGCCATCCCCGGCTCTTCCGGTTCCCGGAGCAGTCGAAGGCGTACGGTCCGGACTTTTACGTCCTCGACTGGTCAGCCCTGAAAGTCAAGGGCATCTACGCTCCCGGCGAGGCACTTTCCCTGGTCGGCGAGGTGACCTCTCGCGCGACGGCCGACGCCGACCGCGAGGAGAAGACCGAGGTCTACGGCAAGGCCGGGGTCCCCGTCTTCGTGCTGGTCGACGTACTGCGGGAGTCGATCACCGTGTACTCCGACCCCACGCCTGACCGGGGGTACCGGGCGCACACGCAGGTGAAGTTGGGCGACAAGGTCCACATCCCCGCCCCCTTCGAGTGCGAGCTCGACACCGCGGACTGGAAGGTCTGATCCAGGCACCGAAGCCGAAGGCCCCCGCTCCCCGCCGAAGCGGGAGGCCGGGGCCTTCGGGAACGATCGGAGCGGCAAGCGGGTCAGCAGCCGAGCAGGCGGCTGGCCAGGTAGCCCTCGATCTGGTCGAGGGAGACGCGCTCCTGCTGCATGGTGTCGCGCTCGCGCACGGTCACCGCGTTGTCGTCCAGGGTGTCGAAGTCGACGGTGACGCAGAACGGCGTACCGATCTCGTCCTGGCGGCGGTAGCGGCGGCCGATGGCGCCCGCGTCGTCGAAGTCGATGTTCCAGTTCTTGCGCAGGTCGGCCGCGAGGCCCTTGGCCTTCGGGGAGAGCTGCGGGTTGCGGGACAGCGGCAGGACGGCGACCTTGACCGGGGCCAGGCGCGGGTCGAGGCGCATGACGGTGCGCTTCTCCATGACGCCCTTGGCGTTGGGGGCCTCGTCCTCGTTGTACGCGTCGAGCATGAAGGCGAGCATGGCGCGGTTCAGACCGGCCGCCGGCTCGATGACGTACGGGAACCAGCGCTCGCCGGCCTCCTGGTCGAAGAAGGACAGGTCCTGGCCGGAGGCCTGGGAGTGCGCCTTGAGGTCGTAGTCGGTGCGGTTGGCGATGCCCTCCAGCTCCGAGTACTCGGTGCCGCCGAAGTTGAAGCGGTACTCGATGTCAACGGTGCGCTTGGAGTAGTGGGAGAGCTTCTCCTTGGCGTGCTCGTACCACCGCATGTTCTCCTCGCGCATGCCGAGGCCGGTGTACCAGTTCCAGCGCTGCTCCATCCAGTACTCGTGCCAGGTCTCGTCCTCGCCCGGCTTGACGAAGAACTCCATCTCCATCTGCTCGAACTCACGGGTCCGGAAGATGAAGTTGCCCGGCGTGATCTCGTTGCGGAAGGACTTGCCGGTCTGGGCGATACCGAACGGCGGCTTCTTGCGCGAGGTCTGCTGGACGGTGGCGAAGTTGGTGAAGATGCCCTGGGCCGTCTCGGGACGCAGGTAGGTCACCGAGCCGGTGTCCTGGGTGGGGCCGAGGTGGGTGGAGAGCAGGCCGGAGAACTGCTTGGGCTCGGTGAAGCCGCCCTTGTTGCCGCAGTGCGGGCAGTTGATGTCGGCGAGGCCGTTCTCGGGAAGCTTGCCGTGCTTGGCCTCGTACGCCTCCTCCAGGTGGTCCGCGCGGAAGCGCTTGTGGCAGGAGGTGCACTCGGTCAGCGGGTCGGTGAAGGTGGCGACGTGACCGGACGCCTCCCACACCTCACGGGCCAGGATCACCGACGAGTCGAGACCGACCACGTCGTCGCGCGAGGTGACCATGGAGCGCCACCACTGGCGCTTGATGTTCTCCTTGAGCTCGACGCCGAGCGGCCCGTAGTCCCAGGCGGCACGCTGGCCGCCGTAGATCTCACTGCACGGGTAGACGAAGCCACGGCGCTTGCTCAGGCTGACGATTGTGTCGATCTTGTCGGCGGCCACGGTGCTCTCTTCAATGCGATGACGAACAGCGAATGATTCAGGTTACCGGCGCGGGCACCCCCGTAACCAAATCGGCTCTGGCCTTGGCATGACCGGACGCCTCCACCGAGACCAAGCCGAGACCTTCCCAGCTGTTGTTGACAATCGTTTCCAACTTTGTTGAAAATGAGTGTCATGAACGTATGCCCGATCCGTCCCATACGGACCCGTCCCATACGGTCCCGCGCCGCACGGTCCCGCCGAATAACCGCCACCGTCGTCGCCGCGGCCGCCGCGCTCGGCCTGGTGACGCTGTCGGCCTGCTCTACCGGTACCGCCGGGGCCCGTACGCCGGACGGCAGGCTGCGGGTCGTGGCCTCGTTCTATCCGATGCAGTTCCTGGCCGAGCGGATCGGCGGCGACCACGTCAGCGTGACCACCCTGACCAAGCCGGGCGCCGAGCCGCACGACCTGGAGCTCACCCCGAGGCAGACCGGCTCCCTCGCCAGAGCCGGCGCGGTCCTCTACCTCAAGGGCATCCAGCCCGCCGTGGACACCGCGATCAAGCAGTCCGAGAACAAGCACGTCGCCGACGCGGCCTCCTTCACCGGCCTGGAGGAGCACGGCACCGAGGTCGACGGCGAGCACCACACCACCGGCGACAACAGCTCCCACTCCGAGCACGAGGGCGGCTCCGACCCCCACATCTGGCTCGACCCCGTGAAGTACGCCGAGGTCGCCAAGGGCGTCGCCAGGACCCTCGCCGAGGCCGACCCGGACCACGCCGCCGACTACACGAGGAACGCCGACGCCCTGGCCGGCAAGCTCGGCGACCTCGACAAGAAGTTCCGCGACGGCCTCGCGCACCGCACCTCGGACACATTCATCACCACCCACGCCGCCTTCGGCTACCTCGCCGAGCGCTACGGCCTGGTCGAGGAGTCCGTCAGCGGCGTCGACCCCGAGTCCGAGCCCAGCGCCGCCCGGGTCAAGGAGCTGCACAAGCTCGCCGAGGAGCACCACGTGGGCACGGTCTTCTTCGAGACCCTCGCCAGCCCCGCCACCGCGCGGACCCTCGCCTCGGACCTGAAGCTGAAGACGGACGTCCTCGACCCCCTGGAGGGCATCACGGACGACTCCAGGGGCCACGACTACCTCGAGGTCATGGAGTCCAACCTCACCGCCCTGCGGAAGGCGCTCGGCGCCCGATGACCACGATCACCCAACCCATGGAGGCAGTCATGGAGCAGTCCGCGGAGCCCGACCGGGAGCCCGTCATATCGCTGCGCGGAGCCACCGCCTCGCTGGGCTCCCGCCCGGTGCTGCGCGGCGTCGACCTGACCGTGGGGCGCGGCGAGGTCGTCGCGCTCCTCGGCGCCAACGGCTCCGGCAAGTCCACGGCCGTCCGGGCCGTCGTCGGACAGGTCCCGCTCACCGGCGGCGACCTGGAGCTGTTCGGCACCCCGCGGCGCCGCTTCCGCGACTGGGCGCGGATCGGCTACGTGCCGCAGCGCACCACCGCCGCGAGCGGGGTTCCCGCGACCGTGCGCGAGGTCGTCTCGGCCGGCCGGCTGGCCCGCACCAAGCTGGGCCCGACCCGCAAGGGCGACCGGGAGGCCGTGCACCGGGCCCTGGAGCTGGTCGGCATGGCCGACCGCGCCAAGGACTCCGTGAGCGCCCTCTCCGGCGGCCAGCACCAGCGCGTGCTGATCGCCCGCGCACTGGCCGGCGAACCCGAACTGCTGATCATGGACGAGCCGAGGTCGACGCCGGCCATCGGCTCGTC
>NZ_JBFAPH010000155.1:0-15249 GCF_040675635.1 Streptomyces sp. NPDC049577 | reverse complement strand
GCGGCGGGGGCGGTGGAGGCGGCGGGGCGATGGGGGCCCTGGGTTCGGGGCGCCTGGCGCCCTTGGGCCGCCGCGGCCCGGCCGTCGAGGACGCCGCCGGTGGTCCGGCCGGCGGGGACTCGGAGGACTCCGTCACGGAAGGGGCCACCGGCGGCGGGGGGTCGGGCGGCTCGGCTCGCACGGGCGGCGGCGGAGGCGGGGGCGGCGCGGGGACCGAAGGCGCGTCGTCGGCCGTCCTCCCGCGGGCCACACCCTGCCGCGGCACCCGCCGGGCGGACGACGGCGGGGGCGCGGACGGCGGGCCGGGCGGCTCGGCGGCTCTCGGCCGCGCCTTCTCCGCCCGCACCACCGCCGAGGCGGAGGTGAAGCGTTCGTCGAGGCTGTCGCCCCCGGAATGGCCGTTCTCGGAGTAGGCGGTGTCGGGTTCACTCCGGCCGTACAACTCACGCCACCAGGCGTCCTCTTGGGCGGAGTGCTGGTCCCCCTGCTGACTCATGCCCTTATTGTCCACACTGCTGGGCATACGGGAAGAGTGCTCGGCGAACACCACCCGGGGATGATGTCCCGGAGCACAACGCGGTGGTGGGGAGGTGTGTCGTGTGCCGGGTGCCATCGAGCTGCACGCCATTCGGGTGACGGCGTACGGAGGACCAGGGGCGGAGCGGCCCGACGGCCGTGGAGCGGTGGAGGTGGTGACGGGCACCGACGCGGTGGCGAGACGGCTCCGAAAGATTCGCGCGAGCGCGGCTGAAGAAGTGTGCGCGATGTTGACGTCGACGGCCGGACCGTGGTCCGGGGGCGACGTCCCGGCCGCCGTCGGGCACCGCACGATCGTCGAACGGGCCGTCCCGGGAACCGGCGGCGGCCGGCCGGGGGACGGACGGGGCCGGATCCGCCTCGTCGACCGGATACCGGCCGAACTGGTCATAGCCGACCGCCGCTCCGCCCTGCTCCCCCTGGCCTCCGGAGCGGACGGGTCGGCGGCCCTGGTCGTCCACCCGGGCGCGCTGCTGGACTCTCTGGTCGACCTCTTCGAGGACGTCTGGCACGAGGGCCGTCCGCTCCGGCCCGCCGTGCCGGCGTCGCAAGGTCCGGACGCCACGGACCTGGAGATCCTCTCCCTGCTGCTGGCGGGCCTGACCGACACGAGTGTGGCCAGACAGCTGGGCCTGGGCCTGCGGACGGTGCAGCGGAGGGTGCGGCGGATGATGGAACTGGCGGGGGTGACGACGCGTTTGCAGCTGGGCTGGCACGCGGCGGAACGGGGCTGGCGTGCGTAGCCCTTGCCGGGCGGGGCGGCCGGGCACCGCCGGACCGGCCTCGATCGGCTGAGCACCGCCGCGGCGGAACGATCCCGGGGGCAAGCCCCCGGGGCCCCGCGATCCGGGCCTCGGGCCGAGCCCCGGCAACCCCGGGGCTGATTCGGCGGCCGCCACGGCGAGATGCCACAGCGGCGAGGGTCCGGCGGGATA
Organism: Streptomyces sp. NPDC049577; assembly: GCF_040675635.1. Lineage (NCBI taxonomy): Bacteria > Bacillati > Actinomycetota > Actinomycetes > Kitasatosporales > Streptomycetaceae > Streptomyces > Streptomyces sp. NPDC049577. The sequence goes on along the minus strand of NZ_JBFAPH010000155.1, from coordinate 13,777 downwards.
CACGGCCACAGCAATCGGCGTGCTCCGCACCGCCGGGCCGGTCGCGGCCGGCCGAGCGGCCTCGCGGGGCAAGCCCCCGCGGGCCTACGCCTCCAGGGCGAGGAGCGTCCGCTTGCGGTCCAGGCCGCCCGCGTAGCCCGTGAGCGAGCCGTCCGCGCCGATCACCCGGTGGCAGGGGCGCAGCACCAGCAGCGGGTTCGCGCCGATCGCGCCGCCTACCGCCCGTACCGCGGCCCGTGGGGCGCCGATCCTCGCCGCGAGTTCGCCGTAGCTGGTGGTCGTCCCGTACGGCACGGTGTCCAGCGCGTCCCAGACGGCACGCCGGAATTCCGTGCCGGTCACGGCGTATTCGAGCCGGAACTCCTTCGCCCGTCCGGCGAAGTAGTCCGCGAGCTGCCGCTCGGCCTCGGCGAACGCGGCGGGCTCGCGCCGCCAGTCCGACCCGGGCACGGGCGCGTTGCGCTGGCCGGGCACGGTCAGCGAGGCGATCGCGGTTCCGCCCGGCGCGGTGGCGGAGGGCAGCCCGGTGAGGAGGAGCTGCCCGAGGGGGCTGTCGAGCTCGGTGTACAGCATGATCATGTGTCCTTCGGGGCCGGGTGGTTCCAGAGATGGTGGAGCGCGTACGAGCGCCAGGGGCGCCAGGACCGCTCGGCGGACGCGGACGCGCCGAGGGCGGTCAGCCCGTGGCGGACTCCCGCGTCGGTGGGGAGGAAGACGTCGGGGTCGCCGAGGGCGCGCATGCGGATGTATCCGGCGGTCCAGGGGCCGATGCCGGGCAGGGCGAGGAGGGCGCGTTCGGCGAAGTCGCGGTCGGCGCCCGGGTCGAGGCGTACCGTGCCGTCGGCGAGGGCGGTGGCGACCGTGCGGAGGGCGCGTTTGCGGGACTCCGGCATGCCGAGCTCGTCGAGCGCCGCGTCGGCCAGGGTGTCCGGTTCGGGGAAGACGTGGGTGAGGGCGCCGTCCGGGGCGGCCAGCGGCTTCCCGTAGGCGGCCACGAGCGTGGCGGCGAGCCGGACGGCGGCCGCGACGCTCACCTGCTGGCCGAGCACGGCGCGCACCGCGAGCTCCTCGGCGTCCGCCGCGCCGGGCGAGCGCAGTCCGGGGCGGGCGGCGACCAGCGGGGCGAGGAGGGGGTCGGCACCGAGCCGCTCGGCGACGGCGTGGGGGTCGGCGTCCAGGTCGAAGAGGCGGCGGACGCGCTGGACGGCCGTGGTCAGGTCGCGGGTGTCGGTGAGGTGGAGCCGGCAGTCGAGCCAGGTGCCGGTGCCGGCGGGGGCCGGTTCCCGGACCTCGGCGACGCCGGTGCCGTAGGGCAGGCGCAGGGTCCGGCGGTAGAGGCGGGCGCCCGCCTCGCCGCGGACCTCCTCGACACCGGCGACGGCCCGCCGCGCCAGGAAGCCGAAGAGCTCGCGCGCGGCGTACGGGCCCCGGTGGGCGAGCCGCAGCGGAATGCCGCCGGGCGCCTCGGCGCCCGCGCCCCGATGCGGGCCGCCGCGCAGGGCGCTGGGGGTCTGGGCGTAGACGGCGCGAATCGTGTCGTTGAACTGCCGTACGCTCGCGAAGCCCGCCGCGAAGGCGACCTCCGTGACGGGCATGCCGGTGGTCTGGAGCAGCACGCGGGCCGTGTGGGCGCGCTGGGCCCGGGCGAGGGCGACGGGGCCGGCGCCGAGTTCCTCGGTGAGCTGCCGGTGCACCTGGCGGGTGCTGTAGCCGAGCCGGGCGGCGAGCCCGGCGACGCCCTCGCGGTCGACGACGCCGTCGCCGATCAGCCGCACGGCCCGGCCGACGAGGTCGGCGCGGACGTTCCAGTCGGCGGAGCCGGGTGCCGCGTCGGGGCGGCAGCGGCGGCAGGCGCGGTAGCCGGCGCCCTGCGCGGCGGCGGCCGAGGGGTAGAAGAGGACGTTGACGCGCTTGGGCGTCACGGCCGGGCAGCTGGGCCGGCAGTAGATCCCGGTGGTGCGGACGGCGAAGAAGAACTCGCCGTCGAAGCGCGCGTCCCTGCTGCTCACCGCCTGGTAGCGGGAATCGTCGCCGAGCGGCGTCCGGGGGGCCGTCGCTTCCGTCATCTGCGTGGTCACGCACTCCAGTCTGCGGTAGCGGCTGCGCCGGCTCTGGCGGAAATCGGACATGGCCCCTGCCCTGCGCCTTGCCGGCGGCCTTCGCCGCAAGCGCTGCGACGCGGTCCGGCACCGCCGGGCCGGTCGCAGTGGGCTGCGCGCCGTCGCGGCGGAAAAGAGGACCCGGGGAGCAAGCCCCCCAAGGCCCCCCGGCCGAACTTCAGCCCCGTTCGGCACCGCCGGAACGGTCACAGCGGGCTGCGCACCGTCGTGGCGGAGGACACCGGGGGCCAAGCCCCGCGGCCCCCGGCCGAGCTGCGGCCGGGTCGGCACCGCCGGAACGGTCACAGTGGGCTGCGCGCCGTCGCGGCGGAGAAGAGGACCCGGGGGGCAAGCCCCCCAAGGCCCCCCGGCCGAACTGCGGCCGGGTCGGCACCGCCGGAACGGCCGCAGCGGGCTGAGCACCGTCGCGGCGGAGAAAAGGACCCGGGGAGCAAGCCCCCCAAGGCCCCCCGGCCGAACTTCAGCCCCGTTCGGCACCGCCGGAACGGCCGCAGTGGGCTGCGCACCGTCGTGGCGGAGGACACCGGGGGCCAAGCCCCGCGGCCCCCGGCCGAGCTGCGGCCGGGTCGGCACCGCAGGGCCGGTCAGCGGCGCGGGCCGCGTTTGATCTCCAGCATCCGGCGGCCTTCCGCCTGCTTGGACTTCCACTCGCGGCGCATCTCCGCGCGCAGCCGCGCGTCCGTGCGGGCCGCGATGTGCGCGTTCTCGCGGATGAGCTTGCGGTAGCTGTCCAGGCGCCGGGCGGGCAGCTCGCCCGTCTCGACCGCCGCGAGCACCGCGCAGCCGGGCTCCGCCGTGTGCGCGCAGTCGTGGAAGCGGCAGCGCGCGGCGAGCTCCTCGATCTCCGCGAAGGTCCGGCCGACGCCGTGCTCCGCGTCCCACAGGCCCACACCGCGCAGGCCCGGCGTGTCGATCAGGACGCCGCCGCCGGCCAGCGGCAGCAGGGTGCGGGCGGTGGTGGTGTGCCGCCCCTTGCCGTCGCGGTCGCGGATGTCATGGGTGTCCTGGACCCGCTCGCCGACGAGCGCGTTGGCGAGCGTCGACTTGCCGGCGCCGGAGCGGCCGAGGAGGACGGACGTGCCGTCGGTGAGGACGGCGGCGAGGACGTCGAGCCCCTCGCCGGTCTCCGCGCTGACGGCCAGCACCGTCGCGCCGGGCGCGGCCGCCTCCGCGTCGGCGACCAGGTACGCGAGCGCGGCCGGGTCGCCGACCAGGTCGGCCTTGGTGAGGACGACGAGCGGGGTCGCGCCGCTCTCCCAGGCCAAGGCCAGGAAGCGCTCGAGACGGCCGGGGTCGAACTCCTCGGCGAGCGAGACCGCGATGACGGCGAGGTCGACGTTCACGGCGAGGACCTGCCCCTCGGACCGCTTCGACGACGTGGACCGCACGAACGCGGTGCGGCGCGGCAGCAGCGCGCGGACGTATCCGGTGGCGAGGTCGACGGCGGCCCAGTCGCCGGTGCACATGATGTTCAGCGGGTCGCCGGTGGTGACGAGGGCGGAGTCGGCGAGGACGGTGCGCGTGGCCGCCTCCTCGCCGTCGGTGCCGGGGACGACGAGGTCGCAGCGGCCGCGGTCGACACGGACGATCCGGCCCGGGGTCAGGCCCTCGGCGGCGTAGGGGGCGAAGCTAGCGGCTCGCTCCTCATCCCAGCCGTAGCGGGCGAGGGGGTGTGCGGTGGTCGGCACGGTGGGGATCCTTCGGGAAGGGAGTGGTCTGGAGGAACTTCCGAGTGCGGGCGGTGCCCATGGCCGTGACAGTCATCGGTTCCGACCTCCCTTCCTGATTGGCGCGGATCTTGAGCGTAGGCCTGTGCGGTGGGTGGCTTCCAGTGGTTTTTCCCGACGCCTCAGTCGCGTCGTTTCGCGTGTTTCGGGCCCCCTTCCGGCTTGTGGAGGCGCGACCGGACGTCCTCCGGCGGGAGGAACTGGGCCCAGCGTTCGGGGAACTCCGAGGGCGGTTCCCGGTCCTGGCCGGCCGCGCCCTCCTCCTCGGCGAGGCCGTAGTCGTACAGGTCGTCGTCGAACTCCACGACCAGCGCCCGGGCCGCCCGTTCCGCCGCGGCCTGGGCCGCGGCGACCTCGCGCCGGCGGTCGACCTCCGCGCGGGCGGCGGCCGTGGCGACCGAGGGCCAGACGCGGTCCACGGCGGCGTTGACCGCCGCGCCCACGAGGACCGCGAAGGCGGAGACGCCGATCCACAGCAGCACGGCGACGGGCGCGGCGAGGGAGCCGTAGATCGTCGGTCCCTCGACGGTGTTCATCAGGTAGATGCGCAGCAGGAAGCTGCCCAGCACCCACATCGTCAGCGCCACGAAGGCGCCCGGGATGTCCTCCTGCCAGGGCGAGCGCACCGGCACGGACACGTGGTAGAGGGTGGTGAGGAAGGCGACGCACAGCAGGATGACGACGGGCCAGTACAGCACCCGCACGACGTCGGCGCTCCAGGGCACGATCTCCTCGACCGCCTCCGGTCCGGCCACCATCAGCGGCAGGGCGATCGCGCCGATGATCAGGGCGACGATGTAGAGGAGGAAGGCGAGCAGCCGGGTGCGGACGATGCCGCGTTTGCCCTCCAGCCCGTACATGATCGTGATGGTTTCGACGAAAACGTTGACGGCCCGGGAGCCGGACCACAGGGCGATGGCGAAGCCGACGGAGACGATCTCGGGGTGTCCGCGCGTGACGTCGCGCAGCAGGGGCCGCGCGATCTCGTTGACACCCTTGTCGGACAGGACCGTGGCCGAGGCCCGCAGGATGTTGTCCTGGATGCTGCCGATGGTGTTGGTGCCGGTCCAGGAGTCCAGGTAGCCGAGCAGGCCGACGAGGCCCAGCAGCAGGGGCGGCAGCGAGAGCAGGGTGAAGAAGGCCGCCTCGGCGGCCAGCCCGGTGACGCGGTACTCGATGCAGGAGTTGACCGTGTCCTTCAGCAGAAGCCAGGTCATCCTGCGTTTGGAGACGTTCCGGTAGAGGGCGCGGGCCCTCTTCAGACGCCCGGCCCGCCTCACCGGAGGTTCATTCGCTGCCTGCACGTCCTAACCGTATCCGCCGGAGGCGGATGCCCCGGCACGGCTGCCGCGCAGGTGATCAGGTGTGGGGGGATCGCGCGGAGCGGGGCGGTGAGGGGAGAGGGGGCGAGCGGCCCGGCGGGGGGTGATGCTGCGCCGACTCGGCACCACCCCCCGGCCGCTCACCGTCACTTTCCGCCCCTCGCCGGCCGATGGCAACGGTTGCAAGGCGTTGCAATCTTTCCGATGCCCCGGCGCGCGGCCGTTCCCGGCGGCACCATGGCAAGGTGGACCACGGACCCCTCACAGCGGAGCTGTTGCCCGCCATCCGGGATGCGGCCCTGACCGGCGGCCGGCCGCCGGCACCGCCGCGTCCGCTGATCGGCCAGTCGTGGCACCGTGCACGCCGCCGCGGCCTCGACCCGGACGTCGGCCGGCCGGCCGTGCCGCTGCCCGCCGACGAGGTCGAGCACCGCCGGCAGTCCTCGCCGCTCGGCGCCCTGATGCCGCAGCTGCGCGACGGGCTGGGCTCGGTGGCCGACGCGGTGCGGCATCTGATCGTCGTCGCCGATCCCGAGGGCCGGCTGCTGTGGCGGGAGGGCAGCCCCGCCCTGCTGCGCAGCGCGGACCGGCTGGGCTTCGAGGTCGGCGCGTGCTGGACGGAGGAGATGGTCGGCACCAATGGCATCGGCACGGCCCTCGTCGAGGACGGCCCGGTGCAGGTGCACTCCGCCGAGCACTTCGTCCGTACCCATCACGCCTGGACGTGCGCGGCTGCCCCGCTGCACGATCCGCGCGACGGGCGGCTCCTGGGCGTGCTCAACGTCAGCGGGCCGGCGGCCGCCCTGAATCCGGCCACGCTGGCCCTGGTGACGGCCGTCGGCAAGGTCGCGGAGGCGGAGCTGCGGGCCCGGCACTGGGAGTCGGTGGACCGGCTGCGCACGGTCGCCGCGCCGATGCTGGCCCGGGTCGGCGGGCGGGCGCTGGCCGTCGACCGCGACGGCTGGACGGCGGGCGTGACGGGTATGGCCCCGGTGGGCCGGGTGGTGCTGCCCAAGGCGGTGCGGCCGGGCCGGGTGTGGCTGCCGACGCTCGGGCCGTGCCTGCTCGAACCGCTGCCGGACGGCTGGCTGGTGCGGCTCGGGGAGGGAGCGGGGACGGCGCCGCCCAGCCGGGTGGTGCTGGATCTGCGCCGTGCGCGCGGCTGGACGGTCACCGTGAGCGGCGAGGCGGGCGACTGGTCGCACGAGCTGAGCCCGCGCCACGCGGAGCTGCTCTACGTGCTGGCCAGGTATCCGTCGGGGCGCACGGCGGCCGAGCTGGCGGCGGACCTCTTCGGCGACCCGACGCGCACGGTGACGGTGCGGGCGGAGCTGTCCCGGATGCGGCGCACGCTGGCGGGGGTGCTCAGCCACCGCCCGTACCGGTTCGCGGACGGCCTCGACGTGCGGGTGCTGACGCCGCCGCGCGCCGCGGACCTGCTGCCGGCCTCGACGGCGCCGGTCGTGCTGGCGGCCCGGGAGGCCTTACCGGCCGGCGGCTGAGACGTGATTGGCTTCCGCCATGAGCAACGACGTGCCGACCCTGACGACGTGGTCCCTGGAGCAGACCTCCCCGGACGATCTGAGACCCGCCCGCATCCCGGACGAGGCGTCCGGAATACGGATCGTCCGGGCCGAGGTGCCCTCGCCCGAGCTCAACCGTTTCTTCTACACGGGCGTCGGCGGCGACCTGCGGTGGACGGACCGCCTGCCGTGGTCCGAGGAGCGGTGGCTCGAGTTCCTGGACCGGCCGGGGATGGAGACCTGGGTCGCCTACGAGCGCGGCACGCCCGCGGGGTACATCGAGCTGGACCCGCAGCCGGAGGGTGCGGTCGAGATCTCCCTCTTCGGTCTGCTGGAGCGGTTCCGGGGCCGGCGGATCGGCGGTCATCTGCTGTCGTTCGGCACCGCGCGGGCCTGGGACCTGGCCGAGCGCTGGCCGGGGCGCGAGGCGACGCGCCGGGTGTGGGTGCACACATGCAGCTGGGACGGCCCGCACGCGCTGGGCAACTACGAGCGGCGTGGCTTCCGGGTCTTCGACGTCCGGACGGAACCGGCCGCGGCCTGAACACGCGCTGCCGGGGGCACCGGGGGGCCGGGCCGCCCCCGGCCCCGCGACCCCCGGAACACCTGCCGTATCTCATATCTCAAGACAGTCGATTCCATATTGCGGACAGTGGTGGACTGCCCGAATCCCGCCGTGCCACCCTTCCTCCATGTCACGCGCTGGAATCGCCTTGGTGAGTCGACGTCACGTCGATCTCGTCCGCGTGTCCAGCGCCATCTGTCCGGCCTGCTGACAGTCACAGCACTGCCGTTTCCTCTCTTTTTTCCTTTTCTCGCGCGACAGCGCGCTCCGGCGTATGCGGACTTCTAAGGACATTCCCGCCATGACTGCCACCACCCCGGAATCCCCCGCCGCCGCCCCGAACCGCCGCAGGACCGGCCGGCATCGGGGAGAAGGCCAGTGGGCCGTCGGGCACTTCACGCCGCTCAACGCCAATGAGCAGGTCAAGAAGGACGACGACGGTCTCAATGTGCGGACACGTATTGAGACGATCTACTCCAAGGCCGGCTTCCACTCCATCGACCCCGCCGATCTGCGCGGCCGGATGCGCTGGTGGGGCCTGTACACCCAGCGCAAGCCCGGGATCGACGGCGGCAAGACCGCGATCCTCGCGCCCGAGGAGCTGGACGACGAGTTCTTCATGCTGCGGGTGCGCGTCGACGGCGGCCGGCTGACCACACGTCAGCTCCGGGTGATCGGTGAGATATCGCAGGAGTTCGCGCGCGGCACGGCCGACATCACCGACCGGCAGAACATCCAGTTCCACTGGATCCGGATCGAGGACGTACCGGAGATCTGGCGCCGGCTGGAGGCCGTGGGGCTGTCCACGACCGAGGCGTGCGGAGACACCCCCCGGGTGATCCTCGGCTCGCCGGTCGCCGGGATCGCCGAGGACGAGATCATCGACGGCACGCCGGCGATCGAGGAGATCCACCGCCGGTTCATCGGCGACCCGGCCTTCTCCAACCTGCCCCGCAAGTTCAAGTCGGCCGTCTCCGGCTCCCCGCTGCTGGACGTGGCGCACGAGATCAACGACGTCGCCTTCGTCGGCGTGCGCCACCCCGAGCACGGCCCCGGCTTCGACCTGTGGGTGGGCGGCGGGCTCTCCACCAACCCGAAGATCGGCGTACGGCTGGGCGCGTGGGTGCCGCTGGAGGACGTGCCGGACGTGTTCGGCGGCGTCATCGGCATCTTCCGCGACTACGGCTACCGGCGGCTGCGCAACCGCGCCCGGCTGAAGTTCCTCGTCGCGGACTGGGGGCCCGAGGAGTTCCGGCGGGTGCTGGAGCAGGAGTACCTGGGACGCCGGCTGCTCGACGGCCCGGCCCCCGAGCAGCCCGTGGAGCGGTGGCGGGACCACGTGGGCGTGCACCGGCAGCGGGACGGCCGCTGCTACGTGGGCTTCGCCCCGCGCGTCGGCCGGGTCGACGGCGCCACGCTCACCAAGATCGCGGCGCTGGCCGAGGAGCACGGCTCGGGCCGGGTGCGGACCACGGCCGAGCAGAAGATGATCGTCCTGGACGTGCCGGAGGAGCAGGCCGGTCCGCTCGCCGCCGCGCTGGAGGCCCTGGACCTGCGCGTGACGCCCTCCGCCTTCCGGCGCGGCACGATGGCCTGCACGGGCATCGAGTTCTGCAAGCTGGCCATCGTCGAGACCAAGGCCCGGGGGTCCTCGCTCGTCGACGAACTCGAGCGCCGGCTCCCCGGGTTCGACGAGCCGCTCACCATCAACATCAACGGCTGTCCGAACGCCTGCGCCCGTATCCAGGTGGCGGACATCGGTCTCAAGGGCCAGCTGGTGCTGGACGAGCGGGGCCGGCAGGTCGAGGGGTTCCAGGTGCATCTGGGGGGCGCGCTCGGCCTGGAGGCCGGCTTCGGCCGCAAGGTGCGCGGCCTGAAGGTGACGTCGGATCAACTGCCGGACTACATCGAGCGCGTGCTGCGGCGCTACCTGGCCGGGCGCGCCGAGGGCGAGCGGTTCGCGCAGTGGGTCGCGCGGGCCGCGGAGGGGGACCTGTCATGAGCGAGCGTGCCGCCCCCTTCTACTGCCCGTACTGCGGCGACGAGGACCTGCGCCCCGGCCTGCAGGGTCCGGGGACCTGGGAGTGCGCCGCCTGCAACCGCGGCTTCCGGCTCGCCTTCCTCGGGCTGCTCGCCCGGGGCCTGACCGGAGGGGCGGACCGGTGACCGGACACGATCTGGAACGGCTGGCCGAGCGGGCCGGCCGGGAGCTGGAGGACGCGCCGGCGCTGGAGATCCTGCGCTGGGCCGCCGACACCTTCGGCGAGCGCTTCTGCGTCACCTCCTCGATGGAGGACGCCGTGGTCGCCCACCTCGCCTCCCGGGTGCGCCCCGGCGTCGACGTCGTCTTCCTCGACACCGGCTACCACTTCCCCGAGACCATCGGCACCCGGGACGCGGTCGCGGCCGTGATGGACGTCCGCGTCGTCACCCTCACCCCGCCCCGGACCGTCGCCGAGCAGGACGCCGAGCACGGGCCGCGGCTGCACGACCGCGACCCCGACCTGTGCTGCGCCCTGCGCAAGGTGCGGCCGCTCCAGGAGGGCCTGCGGGCGTACGACGCGTGGGCGACCGGGCTGCGCCGCGACGAGTCCCCGACCCGGGCCGGCACGCCGGTCGTCGGCTGGGACGCGCGGCGCGGCAAGGTCAAGGTCGCGCCGATCGCCCGCTGGACCCAGGACGACGTGGACGCCTACGTCGCCGAGCACGGAGTACTGACCAATCCGCTGCTGACGGACGGCTACGCCTCCATCGGCTGCGCCCCCTGCACCCGCCGGGTGCGGGAGGGAGAGGACGCGCGCGCCGGCCGGTGGGCCGGCCGGGCCAAGACCGAATGCGGACTGCACGGATGACGACGCACACCACCGCACAGCACACCGCCGCACGGCGCCCGGCCGCGCCGGGCGCCACGGTATGGCTGACCGGCCTGCCCAGCGCCGGCAAGACGACGATCGCCCGCGCCCTCGCCGCGCGGCTGCGCGACGAGGGCCACCGTACCGAGGTGCTCGACGGCGACGAGATCCGCGAGTTCCTCTCCGCCGGCCTGGGCTTCTCCCGCGCGGACCGGCACGTGAACGTGCGGCGCATCGGCTTCGTCGCCCGGTTGCTCGCCTCGCACGGCGTGACCGTGCTCGTCCCGGTCATCGCGCCGTACGCCGACTCCCGCGAGGCCGTCCGCGAGCACCACCGGGCGCACGGCACCGGCTATCTGGAGGTGCACGTGGCGACGCCCGTCGAGGTGTGCTCCGCACGCGACGTCAAGGGCCTGTACGCCCGGCAGGCGGCGGGCGAGCTCAAGGGACTGACGGGCGTGGACGACCCGTACGAGGCGCCGGCCGATCCGGACCTGCGGATCGCGGCGCACGAGCAGGGCGTGGACGAGTCGGTGGCGGCGCTGCGCGCGCTGCTGGTCGAACGGGGGCTGATATGAGCGCCACTGGTACCGCTGTCACCCAGGACAGCCCGTACGCGCTGTCGCACCTGGACGCGCTGGAGTCGGAGGCGGTGCACGTCTTCCGCGAGGTCGCGGGCGAGTTCGAACGGCCGGTGATCCTCTTCTCCGGCGGCAAGGACTCCATCGTCATGCTGCACCTGGCGCTGAAGGCGTTCGCCCCCGCGCCCGTCCCCTTCCCGCTGCTGCACGTGGACACCGGGCACAACTTCCCCGAGGTCCTGGCCTACCGCGACCGCGTGGCGGCCGCGCACGGGCTGCGGCTGCACATCGCGTCCGTGCAGGACTTCATCGACGACGGGCGGCTGCGCGAGCGCCCGGACGGCACCCGCAACCCGCTGCAGACCGTGCCGCTGCTGGACGCCATCGAGCGGCAGCGCTTCGACGCGGTCTTCGGCGGCGGGCGGCGGGACGAGGAGAAGGCCCGCGCCAAGGAGCGGGTGTTCAGCCTGCGCAACGAGTTCGGCGGCTGGGACCCGCGACGGCAGCGTCCCGAGCTGTGGCAGCTCTACAACGGCCGCCACTCCCCCGGTGAGCACGTGCGCGTCTTCCCGCTGTCCAACTGGACCGAGCTCGACGTGTGGCAGTACATCGCCCGCGAGCGCATCGAGCTGCCGTCCATCTACTACGCCCACGAGCGGGAGGTGTTCGCCCGCGACGGCATGTGGCTGGCGCCCGGCGGCTGGGGCGGGCCGAAGGACGGGGAGCGGGTCGAGAGACGACTCGTGCGCTACCGCACGGTCGGCGACATGTCCTGCACCGGCGCCGTGGAATCCGGCGCGGCGACCGTCGAGGCCGTCATCGCGGAGATCGCCGCCTCCCGGCTCACCGAGCGGGGCGCCACCCGGGCCGACGACAAGCTGTCGGAGGCCGCGATGGAGGACCGCAAGCGCGAGGGGTACTTCTAGCCATGACCACCACCATCGACGCCGTCGACGCGAGCGCCACGTCCCTGCTGCGGTTCGCCACCGCGGGCTCCGTCGACGACGGCAAGTCCACGCTCGTCGGGCGGCTGCTGCACGACTCTAAGTCCGTGCTGGCCGACCAGCTGGCCGCCGTCGAGCACGCCTCCCGGAGCCGGGGCGCGACCGCCCCGGACCTGGCGTTGCTCACCGACGGGCTGCGCGCCGAGCGCGAGCAGGGCATCACCATCGACGTCGCCTACCGCTACTTCGCGACCGGCCGGCGGCGGTTCATCCTCGCCGACACGCCCGGCCATGTGCAGTACACCCGCAACATGGTCACCGGCGCGTCCACCGCCGAGCTCGCCCTGGTCCTGGTCGACGCGCGCAACGGCGTGGTCGAGCAGACCCGCCGGCACGCCGCCGTCGCCGCGCTGCTGCGCGTGCCGCACGTGGTGCTGGCGGTGAACAAGATGGACCTCGTCGACTACGCGGAGCCCGTCTTCGCCGCGATCGCCGAGGAGTTCACGGCCTACGCGGCCTCGCTGGGCGTCCCGGACGTCACCGCCATCCCGGTCTCCGCGCTGGCCGGGGACAATGTGGTGACGCCGTCCGCGCGCATGGACTGGTACGGCGGCCCGACCGTCCTGGAGCACCTGGAGACCGTGCCGGTCGTCGCCGACCCCACGCTCGCCGCGGCCCGCTTCCCCGTCCAGTACGTCATCCGCCCGCAGAGCGCCGAACACCCCGACTACCGGGGCTACGCGGGGCAGATCGCCTCCGGCGTGCTGCGCGTCGGCGAACCGGTGACCGTGCTGCCGTCCGGGCGGACGAGCGTGATCGCGGGCATCGACGCGCTGGGCGCGCCCGTCGACGTGGCCTGGGCGCCGCAGTCGGTGACCCTGCGGCTCGCCGACGACCTCGACGTCTCGCGCGGCGACCTCATCGCCCCGGCCGCCGCCGCGCCTGCCACCACGCGGGACGTGGAGGCGACCGTCTGCCACCTGGCGGACCGGCCGCTGCGCGTCGGCGACCGGGTGCTGCTCAAGCACACCACGCGGACGGTGAAGGCGATCGTCAAGGACCTGCCGTCGCGGCTGGGCCTGGACGACCTGTCGCACACCGCCGCGCCCGGCGAGCTGGCCGCCAACGACATCGGCCGCGTCGTGCTGCGCACCTCGGAGCCGCTCGCGCTCGACGCGTACGCCGACTCGCGGCACACCGGTTCCTTCCTGCTGATCGACCCGGCGGACGGCACCACGCTGACGGCGGGCATGGCGGGTACGGCGTTCGGCGCGACCGCCGGGGACACCGGCGCCGAGTGGGACTTCTGATGGCGGGGGAGGCCTTCTCCACCTTCGCGAAGGAGGGCGGCCGCGTCGGCAGCGGCGCGCTGGGCAGCGGACAGGGCGGCGTCGGCCGATGTGCGCCCCTGCCCGCCGCCACCGCCCGCTTCCGCCGAGAGGAACCCCCCACGTGTCCACCGCCGCCCGCCGTGCCCTCACGGCACTCGCCGCCGTCCCGCTGCTGACCGCCGCCCTCGGCGCCTGCGGCTACGGCTCCCAGAAGGACGCCGCCGGCCCGGGCGCGAAGGCCGAGGCCGCCGCGCCGGGCGCCAAGCTGTCCGCCGACACCGTGCGCATCGGCTACTTCCCCAACATCACGCACGCCACGCCGCTGGTCGGCGAGCAGGAGGGACTGATCCAGAAGGAGCTGGGCGGCACGAAGCTCCGCTCGACGACCTTCAACGCCGGACCGTCCGAGATCGAGGCCATCAACGCCGGTTCCGTCGACATCGGCTGGATCGGCCCCTCCCCCGCCATCAACGGCTACACCAAGTCCGGCGGGAAGGCCCTGCGCATCGTCTCCGGCTCGGCCTCGGGCGGCGTCAGGCTCGTCGTCGACCCGAAGAAGATCACCTCGCCGGACGACGTCAGGGGCAAGCGGATCGCGACCCCGCAGAAGGGCAACACGCAGGACGTCGCGTTCCTGAACTGGATCGCGGACAAGGGCTGGAAGGTCGACCCGCAGAGCGGCAAGGGCGACGTCTCGGTGGTCCGTACGGACAACAAGGTGACCCCGGACGCGTTCAAGTCCGGCTCGATCGACGGCGCGTGGGTGCCCGAGCCGACGGCCTCCAAGCTGGTCTCCGAGGGCGGCAAGGTGC
>NZ_JBFAPH010000154.1:0-15386 GCF_040675635.1 Streptomyces sp. NPDC049577 | reverse complement strand
ATTGAGGCTGAGCAGTTCCGTCTGCAAAGCGAGAAGGATGCCGGGGCGGACCATCGCTGCCAGACTGGGTGCGTTGGCTGCCATCAGGACGCGGACGGTTTGGTTCTCCGCGGCCCACTTGGGCAGGCTGGCCTTGGTTGTTCCTGGCAGAAGAGACCGAATGGCCGGCTGGAGGGCCATCACCGCAGCGGTGACCGCGATAGGCAGGGGGCAGGGGCCCACCTCGCGTTGGTGTCCCTGAACGGCGCGACAGCTGACGAGGGCCATGAACGCCGGGTTGAACAGGGCCCGCTCCTCGCGACTGAGCTCGACTGGCACAGTCATCGGCCCACCGCCGGCTCCAGAAGCGCCATCAGCCGGGCTTCGAAGTCGGGATGCCACCCGACACGTTGTTCATCCGCCAGCATTTGGTAGGAACCTGTCGTCACGAACGCCTCGTCACAGCCGGCCCGGATTCTGTATCGAGCGTCCTGCTCGACCCAGGCATAGATCTTCTTCGCCTGTACGCGCATCTCCGATTCAGCCGCGTCCTCACCCAGATCGTCGGCCATCAGGTAGAAGCGCCTCTCCCATTCCTCGACCAGGCGTCGCTCATAACGGCCGAGTTCACCAGGGCGTAGAAGGTTTTCATTGGACCACCGGGAGCGCTGTTCATAAGCCCGGACATAGTCCCTAACCGCCATCCGTATGCGGGCGTTACCAATCCCGGCGAGCATAAGCTGTCGCACGAAGGCTTTTTCCGTGTGCTCGGTCACCTGACCGGTGAGGTCGACGACGTCAGCATCGATGGGAAGGTTATCGGGCCGGAACTGGTTGCGACGCTGATCGAAGATGTCATCGAATTCAACCCCGGTGACTGGGCCAGCCCCCCTGCCCGCCAAGTGGGCGATGCAGCGCTGAAGAAACCAGCCCTCCAGGCGCTGAAGGAAGGCTTGTGCGTGGGGGTGACCGACAACCAGGGCAGCCCGGCCCTCCAGCTGGTCACCGGCCTTCGTGATGTTGTCAGCCTCATCGAGTACCTGAATACGTTTGAGCAAGTTCAATTTCTCATCTGTGTCCAGAGCATCCCATGCTGCGAAGTTAGCCAGGGTGGTCGAGCTCTTCGCTGCAGAGTTAGCGCGTGCCGCATTCAGCAGCTTCAGCGCCTCGGCTTCGTTCCGCAATCCACCGGGACGACTCGGCGCCAGGTAGGACCCGACGGTCCCCTCTGGCGCGATACCAGTCGTCAGAAGAAACAGGTTCGTCCGCTCCAGGTCGATCTGCTGGTCGGAGACGGCCGTAGCCCAGATCCGGAGCGTCTTCCACAGGTCGCTACTGGCATCGGTCATCCGCGTCCCGGGCGCACGGTGCTTGAGCTGCCACCAGTCCGTTGAATCCTCGCGCACAGTTTCAATGTCGTCCCCTGCCTCGACAGCAACCGTCCAGTCGAGACCTGCCTGGAGATGATCCACGCACACCAGCAAAGCCATGCGCAACTGGTACAGATAGCCGAGCGCCGCTGCAGATGCCTCAAAGGGATCAGACTTGCCGCTCATTGCATCCCCCGCCTCTGACCTGCCCCACCATGCATCCGGAGATCGTATCGGCAGGGGCGACACCTGGTTAAGGTGTTCCGGGACAATGAGTCGGTTACGTCCATCCCCCGGTGGCGCACCCTTGGACGCATCGGCATCGGCCAGGCCCCGGTATCTGTGAGCGGCAGATCGCCGCCGAAGGAAGCCTCGAACAGCCAGCACCGGCACCTGCCCCGGACGGCGGCAGGTAGCTCTGGGGGACAGCTGTCGGGCCAGACGGAAGTCAACGTCTCCAGAGTGATTCGCTGCCGAAGAAGCGGTAGCGGACCAGGTTGATGCTGTGCCGCTACTCGTGCGCAGCAGGGACGCCGCGTAGCAGGTGAAGTCGCCGGCCCCGTATGAGCCCCGGGCCGCTCCCCAGCACCGTAGCGGCCGCTTGTTTCCTCAGTAAAGCATTCGCTGCTGCGAGGCATCTTCGACTGCTAGGTCGGCGAACCAACGGGGCATTTCTCCTCGGGCGAGCGAGAGGTCGCTCATGGAGCGGCTCGTGCCACGCTCTGTCTGGAAGATTCCGGGATGGGATTCGAACGCGAATCCCTGCCGACGCACCTGTCGCCCCGCCAAGGGATATCCGCAGGTCAGGGCGAGTACGTATGCCGTTGTGGTCGCATGTGGTCGCACGAACCGCCGCCCCCAGGTCGACACTGGGACTAGCAGTTCAATGCGCAACTTTTGGAAGCGATCATCATGCGCTCCGCCGCTTCTCGGGGGCGTGTCTACCGGCGCTGCAGCTGTCGAGACCAGCTGCACAAGCAGCTCGGATCACGCTGTCCACGGCTCCTCGCCGATCCTGATCATGGCACGTGGACGTTCGCCGTCGATGTCCCTCAGTGCGCGCCGGGGCGTCACACCGTCCGTCGTGGCGGCTTCCCTGACCGGGGCACCGCGTCACAGGCCCTGCGGCGCCTGATCGACACCGCTGGTGCGGGTCTTCTCGCCGATCCGAACCAGACGGTCGCTGACTACCTGACTGCCTGGCTCCAGGCCAAGGCCATGACCTTGAAGCCGACGACCACGGTCCGCTACCGCGCCTACGTCGAGGACGATCTCGTCCCCGCGCTCGGGAAGATCAAGCTCGACGATCTCGGCTACGGTCACATCACGGCCTTCGTCCGAGCGCAGCTCTCGCGCGGACGGGGCCCAGTCACCATTCACCGGATCCTCGCCACCTTGTCGAGCGCACTCGGCGAGGCTGTCCGGCACCACCGGCTCGACCACAACCCCGCCCGGCCCACGATCATCCCCCGGCCGGCAGCCGCCGAGCGTCACATCTGGACCGTCGACGAGGCCGTGGCCTTCCTGCGGTACTGCCATACGGCCGACCCGCTCATGGCCGATCTTGTCGAGGTCCTCATCGGCACCGGCATCCGCAAGGGAGAAGCACTCGCTCTGGGCTGGGACGACGTCCGCCTCGACAAGCGCGTCCTCTATATACACGCGACGCTCTCCGCAATCGACAACAACCGCCTCGTGATCACCACGCCCAAGACCAGGAGCAGCAGGAACTGGGTCGCCGTCTCCGGCCGCGTCGCCACCGCCCTCCACCACCGCGCCCGAGACAGACGCCCGTCAACAATGGCAGGGTTTGAAGGCGATTTCGTGTTCCACCGTCCCGACGGCCGACCGCTCCACCCGGAGTACGTCCTCAACCGGTTCCACCTGCTTTGCCGCAGAGCGGGTGTCTCCCGTACGACAATCCATGATCTCCGGCACCTGTCAGCCACGATCTCGATCAACGCCGGCGTTCCGCTCACCGTGGTGTCGAAGACCCTGCGGCACTCGACGCTCTCTACAACCGCGAACATTTACAGCCATCTCACCACTCAGGCAGCCCGCGAAGCCGTCGACGCCATCGACAAAACCCTCACCCAGGCCGACCGGCCACCCACTCCCCCAGGCCCGATCCCGGCACCGCGACCGCTCTGCGACCACATCCCGCAGCTACACAACCAGATGATCACCATCAGTCAGCCCACCAGCACCAGGGCTTACCCCCGAACAGCCCCGGCGGCGGTGAGCACGTGCGACCACATTGCGACCACAAACCGACACAACATCAGAAAGGCCGTTCCCTCACTACGAGGAAACGGCCTCTGACCTGCGAAAATGCAAGTCGGGACGGCGGGATTTGAACCCACGACCCCTTGACCCCCAGTCAAGTGCGCTACCAAACTGCGCCACGTCCCGGTGCTTGTCCGGCGGGGCTTTCGCCCGTGCCGACCGCGCACGAGAACAATACCGCACTTCGCGCGGTGGTCGCGCACGCGATGGCCGGGCCGGCGGGCGGCGCCCGCCAGGGCACCGGGGGTCGCGCTTGACCTCAAGCCCGCTTGAGGTCGCAAGCTGATCGACATGACCACGACCTGCGCATACGCCTATGACGATCTTGCCGGTCTGATGAGCCGGATGACCGGCGACGAGAAGCACGGGCCCGCCGCCACCTCGACGCTCGACGCCCTGTGGGTGCTCTACGACCGGGTGCTGCGGGTGTCGCCGGAGACGGCGGGCGACGACCGGCGGGACCGGTTCCTGCTGTCGAAGGGGCACGGGCCCATGGCGTACTACGCCGTGCTGGCCGCGAAGGGGTTCTTCCCCGTCTCCTGGCTGGGCGGCTTCGGGGCGTACGACTCGCCGCTGGGGCACCACCCGGACCGGACGCTGGTGCCGGGGGTGGAGATCGGCAGCGGATCGCTGGGCCACGGGCTGCCGCTGGGGGTGGGGACGGCGCTCGGGCTGCGGGCCCGGGGACTGGCGGAGCCGCGCGTGTGGGTGCTGATCGGGGACGCCGAGCTGGACGAGGGCAGCAATCACGAGGCCATCGCCTACGCCGGGGCCGCCGGGCTGGAGGCGCTGCACACGGTGGTGATCGACAACAGCTCCGCCACCCACGGCTGGCAGGGCGGCATCGCGTCCCGCTTCGAGGCGGCCGGCTGGTCCGCCGCCACCGTCGACGGCCGTGATCACGAGGCACTGTACGCGGCGTACACCGCGCCGCACCCCGGGCGGCCGCGCGTGGTCGTGGCCCGCGTCGAGGGCAAGGACACCGGCGAACCCAAGATCGCCTGACTGAGAGGACCGTCTTCCGTGGACACCATGCGTGACCGCTTCGCCGCCACCGTCTCGGGGCTGCTCGACACCGACCCCCGGCTCGCCGTGGTGCTGGCCGACATCGGCGTGGCCGGGTTCGCCGAGGCGCGGCGTGCCCACCCCGACCGGGTGATCAACGTGGGGATCCGGGAGCAGCTGCTCGTCGGCACGGGCGGCGGGCTGGCGCTGGCCGGGATGCGGCCGGTCGTGCACACCTTCGCGAGCTTCCTGGTGGAGCGGGCCTTCGAGCAGATCAAGCTGGACTTCGGTCACCAGGGGACGGGCGGTGTGCTGGTGAGCGCGGCCGGCTCGTACGACTGGCCGGCCGGGGGCTATACGCACATGGCCCCGGGCGACGTCGCGCTGCTGGACACCCTGGACGGCTGGACGCAGCACGTGCCCGGGCATCCGGACGAGGCGGAGGCGCTGCTGCGGCACGCGGTGGGCGCCGGGGACGCCAAGGTGTACGTGCGGCTGTCGGCGCAGGTCAACACGGTGCCGCGGCCCGTGGCCGGGGACGGCGGGTTCCTGGTGGAGCGGCAGGGGCGCGGCGGGGTGGTCGTGGCGGTGGGCCCGATGCTGGACAACGTCCTGGCCGCGGTCGAGGGGCTCGACGTGACCGTGCTGTACGCGGCGACGGTGCGGCCCTTCGACGGTGCCGCCCTGCGCGCGGCCGTGGCCGGGGGCGACCGGGCGGACGTGGTGCTGGTGGAGCCGTATCTGGCGGGCACGTCGACGGCCGCCGCGAACGACGCGCTGAACGCGGTGCCGCACCGGGTGCTCGGCCTGGGCGTGCGGCGGGGCGAGCTGCGGCGCTACGGCTCGATCGAGGAGCACCTGGCCGGCCAGGGCCTGGACCCGCGGTCGCTGCGGGAGCGGATCACCGGATTCCTCCCCGGCGCCCACTGACCGGCGCCGACCGGCACTGGCGACCACTGGACGCCCATTCGGTTGACCTCCGACCCGTGGGTCGTGCAAGCATCATCCTTCGCGATGTTGCACTGACGCACTTCCACAACTCCTCTTCCTCAGGAGCAAAGTTGGAGAACGCCGAGCATCTCTCCCGGCGCGGCTTCCTGCGCACCGCGGCGGGCACCGCCGCCGTCGCGGGGGCGGCCGTCGCCGTTCCCGCCGGTGCCGGGCAGGCCGTCGCCGCCGCCGTCCCACCCGCTGCCGCCGCCGACGGGTCCGTCCGTAGGGTCCTGTCGTTCACCGCGGCCACCAACGGTTCCGCCAGCCTCTCCCCCGTCGGTGACCGGCTGGTCGCCGAGGTGCAGAACGTGCTGTGGTCCGTTCCCCGGGCCGGCGGGGACGCGGTGGCGATCACGCCGCCGGATCTGGAGCCGACGCGGCCGGTGCACTCCCCCGACGGTTCGTGGCTGGCCGTCTGCGCCTACCGGGGCGGGGGGTTCCACATCTGGGTACTGCGGCCCGACGGTTCGGGCCTGCGGCAGCTGACGGACGGGCCCTGGGACGACCGGGGGCCGTCCTGGTCGCCGGACGGTACCCGGATCGCGTTCGCCTCCGAGCGCGGCGGCGATCCGGTGGCGGGCAGCCCGTACCGGCTGTGGGTGGTGGACGTGCGCACCGGCGCGCTGACCCGGGTGACCGGGCTGCCGGGGCAGCAGGGTCCGGGGCAGCAGGGTCCGGGGCAGGACGGCGCGTGGGAGGACTTCGATCCGGTCTGGTCGCCGGACGGCAGGCGGTTGCTGTTCGTCCGCGGCACCGTCCTCGGCACCGTGCTCCGGGCGCGGACGGTGGCGTCCGTGCCGGCCGACGGGCAGGGGCCGGTGCGGGTGGAGCACGAGGAGACGGCTCCCGGCGCGCAGGTGATGACGCCCGCGGTCTCGCCGGCCGGGCGGCTGGCCTACGTGCGGACCACGCCGGCGCCCGCCGCGTCCTGTGTGCTCGTCGTGGACGGTGCGGCGGTGCCGGTCGAGGGGGACGTGGAGCCGGTGCCGCCGCGCTGGGTGTCGCGGGAGGAGCTGCTGCTCACGGTGGGCGGCGAGTTCCGGATCGTGCGGCCGGGGAAGCCGGCGGCGGGTGCCGCGATCCCCTTCACCGCGCGGCTTGCCGTGGACCGGCCGCGCTATGGCGTGAAGCGCTACGACCTGGCCGTGGCCGGCGGCGGTTCCCGGCCGGTGCGCTCGCTGCATCTGCCGGCGCTGTCCCCGGACGGCCGGCGGGTGGCGTTCGCCGCGCTCAACTCCCTCTGGCTGGCGGACGTCTCCGGCGGCCGGGCGCCTCGCCGGATCGTCCGGGCGGAGGCCACGAGCTATCCGTTCGGGCCGTCGTGGTCGCCGGACGGGCGGGCGCTGCTGTACGTCGACGACCGGGACGGTCTGCACGCGGTGCGCCGCCGGGACCTGGCGTCGGGCGAGGAGACCGTGCTGGCCCCCGGCGGACGGGTGGCACCGGCCCTGTCGCCGGACGGGACGCGGCTGGCCTGTCTGGATCTGTCCGGCAATCTGGTGGTGCGCGATCTCACCTCGGGCGCGGAACGAGTGCTGGCCTCGCCGCTGGGCGGGGGCGGTTTACCGGGCGCCCCGACCTGGTCGCCGGACGGGCGTTTCGTCGCGTTCTGCGACCGCAACCGGCTCAACCAGCGCTTCCGCGAGGGCTACAACCTCATCCGGGTCGTGGACGCGGCGAACGGCAGCGCCCGGCTGCACGCCGTGGCCCCGCACGTCTCGATCTCCGACCGGTACGCCTCGGGTCCCGTGTGGTCACCCGACGGGCGGTCGATGGCGCTGATCACCGAGTCCGCGCTGTGGCTGCTGCCGGTGCGGGCCGACGGCACCCCCGACGGTGCGCCGCGCCGGCTGACGGACGAGGCGGCGGACCATCCGACCTGGGCCGCCGACGCGCGCCGGGTCCTGTATCTGTCGGCCGGGCGGCTGCGGCTGCTGGACACGGCGACGGGCACGGCGCGCACGGTGCCGGTGGCGCTGGGCCACCGCCGGCCGGAGCCGGCCGACGTCGTGGTGCATGCGGGCCGCTTCTGGGACGGCACGGGGACGGCGGTGCGCGAGGACGTGGACGTCGTCGTCCGCGAGGGTCGCATCGCGTCGGTCGAACCGCACCGGGCGCGGCGGAACGGGCGGCGGACCCTCGACGCGTCGGAGCGGACGGTGATCCCGGGGCTGTGGGACGCGCACACCCACCCGTGGCAGATCACCTACGGCGGCCGGCAGACCGCGCTGCAGCTGGCCTACGGCATCACGACCGCCGTGTCGCTGGGCGGGGCGGCGTACGAGGGGGCCCGGATCCGGGAGGCGGTGGCGGCCGGGGAGCTGGCCGGGCCGCGCCTGCTGACCTGCGGGGAGCTGCTGGACGGCTCGCGGGTCGCGTACAGCATGGGGCGCGCGCACCGGACCCGGGAGGGGCTGCGCCGCTCGCTGTCCCGGGCCGCGGCGCTGGACTGGGACTTCGTCAAGACGTACGTCCGGGCGCCGGGCTGGGTGATGGAGGAGGCGGCGCGTTTTGCACACGAGCGGCTGGGGGTGCGCACGGGCAGCCATCTGTGCACGCCGGGCGTTCTGCTGGGCCAGGACCTGACGACGCATCTGCAGGCGACGCAGCGGCTGGAGTTCGGGCACGCGACGAGCGCGACCGGGCGTGCCTACCAGGATCTGGAGCAGATCTACACGGCGGGCGACTTCCGGCTGGTGGCGACGCTCTTCACCTCGGTGCCGCTGCTGGGCGCGGAGCCGGAGCTGGCGGAGGACCCCCGGGTGACGCGGCTGATGCCGCCGTGGGACGTGGAGGTGGTGCGGAAGACGGCCGGCGCTCCGCCCACCGAGGAGCAGCTGGCCACGCTGGGCCGGGAGGTCGGCGTGTACCGGCGGGTGCTGGCCGGGGGCGGCGTCGTCGCGCTCGGCACGGACGCGCCGCTGGTCCCGGTGGGGCTGTCGCTGCACATGGGGCTGCGGGCGTTGCACCGCTTCGGGCTGTCGGCGGTGGAGGCGTTGCGGACGGCGACGGTGCTGCCGGCGCGGGCGTTCGGCGCGGAGCGGGACCTGGGGACGCTGGAGGCCGGCAAGCTGGCCGACATGACGGTCGTGGACGGCGATCCGTTCACCGACTTCGACTCGCTCGTGAGAACGGAGTCGGTGCTGCGGGGCGGCGTGGTGTACGAGCAGGGGAAGCTGGTCGGCGCGTACGGGCACGCCGGTGGCCCCGAGCTGCGGTCGGCGCGGCCCGAGGGCGGCTGGGAGGCGGTCGTGCGGCAACTGCGCCGGGACTCCTGCTGCGACCTGGAGCCGCACCACTGAGCGGCCGGGCGAGCGGCCGGGCCGCCCGCGTGCCCTCCCCGGTGGGGTGCGCGGGCGGCCGCCGGCCGGTGGCCGGCGTCCGGCCGGTCAGCGCTTGATCTCGTACGAGTCCCCGTAGACCTTCCACTTCAGGGGCGGTTCGAGGTCGAGGTTGCCGTTGTCGAGGAAGACGCGCTGCTCGGTGTCGACGCGGCTGGTGTCGCTGTGCGCCTCCTCGTGTTTCATGGCGACCTTGCGGGCGTCGAGGAAGGCGCCCAGGTAGGTCTTCTCGTCGCCGCCCTGTGCCGGGGGTTTGGCCTTCGCCAGGGCGGCCTTGCGGATGCCGCCGAAGCTGTCCTTGCCGTTGCCGGGGCCGTGCATGACGATGGCGTCGTAGTAGGCGAACTGGCCCAGGGCGCGCAGGCCGTCCTGCTCGGCCTGCCGGACGGCGGGGTCGAAGTAGACCCGGTCGCGCTCGGACTCCTGGGCGTCCTGGAACGCCTTGTCGCCGGCCGCTTTGTGCCAGGCGTCCTCGAAGGGCTTGCCGAGGCCGGCGTGCGAGTCGCTGCCGTTGACCTTGCGCAGGGCGGGCAGGTACTTGGCGAGCGGGTTGCCGGGCTTCTGCTTCGTGTAGAGCTCGACGAGGTCGAGCATGTCGCCGGTGCCCGAACAGAAGCCGATGATGCCGCCGGTGTAGCCGCGGCCGTCGCCGATGTCCTCGATGTAGGTGAACTGGGCGCGCCAGTCGAGCGAGGAGTTCTCCGCGCTCGACACCAGTCTCATGGCGATGTCCTTCTTGTACGGGTCGTCCAGGCCGGTGCCGGCGAGCGCTTCGGCGGCGCGGTCCCGCACGCCGGCGGTGGCCGGGGCGTCGTGGACGGCACGGGCGGGCGAGGCTGCCGAGGCGGCCTGGCCGAGCCCGGCGAGCGTGAAGGAGGCGAGGGAGGCGGCGGCCGCCCCCAGCAGGACGGCACGGGTGCGCTGCTTCGCAGGGCGGGGCCTCGGGGCGTGGGGCTTCGGGGCGTGGGCGGGCATGCGGAATCTCCGTTCCCGATCGACTGTCAGGAAAGTTTCCTAACTGCTGCCGGGTATTGAAGACTCGGGTCCGCTTCACTGACAAGAGGCGCTGCCGAAATGTGTACGAGAACACGCCGTTCGGCGCGGACGGTCCCTCAGCAACCGGCCGTCGCCCGCTCGGTGACGGGGCGTCGTCGCAGGATGTCCTCTGCCGCGCGGACGATCCGGCACCGGAGTTGCCACCGCGGTGGGTGCCTTCGCCCCCGGGACCCCCTTGCCGCCGGTCCGGCGTTCGGATACACGTGCGACCCTAGGAGCCGGAGTCGGCTCTGGATCAAGCGCCGAGCGGGGGAAGGGTGGCCAGGTGGCAGCAGGGTTGAGCATCGGGCAGGTGGCCGCGCGGACGGGCCTGAGCGTGCACGCACTGCGTTTCTACGAGCGCGAGGGCATCCTGCTGGCCGACCCGGTCCGGCGCGACGCGGGCGGCCGGCGCGTCTACACCGAGGACGACGTCGGCTGGCTGAACCTCTGCGTCGTCCTGCGCGCCTCCGGCATGCCGCTGCCCGCCATCCGCCGCTACACCGAGCTGGCGAGGGCGGGCGCGGGCAACGAGCCCGAACGGCTGGCCCTGCTGCGCGAGCACGAGGCGCGGGTGAGCGAGCAGATGGCCGCACTGACCCGCTGCCTCGACCTGATCCGCTACAAGGTCGCGGTGTACGAGGACCTGGTCGACGGCGGTGTCACCGACCACGGGTGCAACCCGGC
Source organism: Streptomyces sp. NPDC049577 (assembly GCF_040675635.1). Lineage (NCBI taxonomy): Bacteria > Bacillati > Actinomycetota > Actinomycetes > Kitasatosporales > Streptomycetaceae > Streptomyces > Streptomyces sp. NPDC049577. The sequence continues at coordinate 4,690 of NZ_JBFAPH010000154.1, read as the reverse complement.
GGGCTGACCCGCCCCGGAGGGGCCGGATCGCCGGTCCGCTGCACGGGCCGTCACCCCCGGGGAGCTCCCGCCGTCTCGGTCCCGGCGCCGTGGCTGCCGGGAGCCGCGCCGCTCACGGCGGAGTGGACGGCGACGTCCGCGGCCTCCGCCAAGGGGTTCCGGGCCGGGCGCCCGGCGGGCCCGTCCCCGGCCGGTTCCGCGGCCACCGCCCGCCACCACGGGGTCGCCGGCGGCGTGCCGGCCGGCTCGAAGGGCTCACCGGGCCGCGGCGCCGCCATCGTCACCCCGGCCTCGTGCGCGGCGCGGAGGGTCCACTCCCCCGGCTCCGCCCACGGATGCGGCGCCAGGTTGAACGTCGCCCAGTGGATCGGCAGCAGCACGCCCGCCGACGGATCACCGCCCTGGAGGTCGAGATGGGCCCGCGTGCCCTCCTCGGGCGTCATGTGGATGTCCGGCCAGAACTCCGAGTAGGCCCCGATCTGCACCATCGTCGCGTCGAACGGTCCGTACCGGTCGCCGATGGCGGCGAAGCCGGGGAAGTAGCCGGTGTCACCGCTGTGGAAGATCCGGTGCCGCGGACCGGCGACGACCCAGGACGCCCACAGCGTGTGCTGGGTGTTGCGCAGCGCCCGGCCGCAGAAGTGCCGGGCCGGGGTGGCGGTCAGGGTCAGGCCCGCGACCTCCGCCGACTCGTGCCAGTCGAGCTCGGTGATCCGTCCGGCGGGCACGCCCCAGTGCTCCAGGTGCGCGCCGACGCCGAGGGGGACGACGAACCGGGTGCCGGTGCGGGCCAGGGCGCGCACCGTGGGCATGTCGAGGTGGTCGTAGTGGTCGTGGGAGATGATCACGGCGTCCAGCGGGCCGGTCTCGGAGAGCGGCACGGGGACGAGGTGCAGCCGGCGGGGCCCGGCGAGGGCGAAGGGCGAACAGCGCTCCGACCACACCGGGTCGAACAGCACGCGCGCGCCGTCGATCTCGGCCAGCACACTGGAGTGGCCCATCCATGTGAGCCGCAGCCCGGAGGCCGCCGGGGCGGCGAGATCGGCGACGGTGGTGGGGTGGACCGGGACCGGGTGGGCGGGGACGCGGCGGAGGCGGTTCTCCTTGCGGAAGTAGGTCGGCAGGTAGGCCAGCATGGAGCCGGAGGGGGTGCGGTCCGTGCCGACGGGGTTGACGAACACCCCGTCGGCGAAGTTCGGGGAGCGTCTGATGCGGGCCATGCGCTCGCCGGACGGGTCCGCGCCGAACGCGGCGGGGCGCAGGGCGTCGAGGGGGGAACGGGCGGAGCGGGGCACGGCGCCTCCTGGGTGGCGGTGAGTCGCCCCCATTGTCCCCAAGCGGTCCCGGGCGACGGGCGGGTGGGGGGTCAGAGCCCGCTCACCCGGAGCGTGATGTTGAGCCGCCCCGTCAGTCCGAGCCCCGCCGGCCCCGTGCCCGGCAGGGTGCGCGGCACCCCGTGGTAGGCCGGACGCGAGGGGCCGCCGAAGACGAAGAGGTCGCCACTGCGCAGCTCGACGTCCGTCCACGGCCGCCCCCGGCTCTCCGTGTTGCCGAAGCGGAAGACGCAGGAGTCGCCGAGGCTGAGCGAGACGACGGGCGCGTCGGACTTCTCGTCGGCGTCCCGGTGCAGGCCCATGCGTGCCGTGCCGTCGTAGAAATTGACGAGCGCGATGTCGTACGGCAGGTCGGAGGGGGTCCCGGCGGGGGAGCCGTACGCCCGGGCGACGGCCTGCCGTGCCAGCTCGCCGAGCCAGGCGGGGAACGGCTTGACCGGCGCGCCGTCGCCGTCGACGACGGTACGGGAGTAGCCGTAGGGGAACCAGTGCAGGCCCAGGCAGACCGTCCGCACCGACATCGCGCCGCCGCCGGGCATGCGCACGGTGCGCAGGCCGGCCGGGGGCCTGGCCCACTCGCGGCAGGCGGCGAGCAGCCGGCGCTGGGCGGGCTCGTCCAGCCAGCCGGGGACGTGCACCGCCCCGGGGGCGATCTCGGCCGGCGGCCGGGGGAAGAGCCCGTCGTCCATGGGGCCAGCCTAGGTTTTCCGGGAAGCGTGTCACATTCCGAGGGGGCCGTCCCGTCGTACGGGCGACCGCATCACACCGTCCTCGATGGAGGTACCGGCCATGGCCCGTATTCCGCTCGACCCGCCGCGCACCCCGCTGACCCGTCTCGCCGCCTGGTACAGCCGGCGCGCCTACGGCAAGGTCATCGACCCGCTGCTGGCGCTGGCGCACAACCGGAAGGTGCTGGTCACCGACTCCCGGCTGGAGATGTCGCTGAAGCGCTGGAACGCGCTCGACCCCGTGCTGAAGGACCTCGCCGTGATGGCCTCCTCGGCGGCGATCGGCTGCTCGTGGTGCATGGACTTCGGGTACTGGGAGAGCCGGCGGCACGGCGTGTCGCACGAGAAGCTGCACGACGTGCCGGTCTGGCGGGACAGCGACGTCTACACCCCGCTGGAGCGGGACGTCATGGAGTACGCCGAGGCGATGACCGCCACTCCCCCGGACATCGAGGACGAGCTGGTGGAGCGGCTGCGCGGGCGCCTCGGCGAGGCCGCGCTGGTCGAGCTGACCGCGATGGTGGCGGTGGAGAACCTCCGCTCGCGGATCAACTCGGCGCTGGGGCTGACCAGCCAGGGCTTCAAGGACTCCTGTGACATCCCGGGCCGGCCGGCGGTCTGAGGGCGGGCGGGTCAGCCCTTACGGCCGACTCCGCCGTAGAAGATCGTGTTGTTGAGCTCCTCGGGGCCGGGAACCGGGCCGTCCGGGCGCCACAGCGGCACCCGGACCAGCCCGGGCTCCAGCAGCGCGAACTCCCCGAAGAGCGGCTCGATCTCGGCCTTGCCGCGCAGGTTCAGGGCGGCGGTGGCGTTCTTGTAGACGTCCAGGACGCCGTCCCGGGCCTCGACGTCCGTACGCCCGGGCGCGTACCCCTCGTAGGGTTCGCCCGTGGCGTGCGAGAGGACGAGGCGGCTGCCGGCGGGGAGCGCGTCGCCCAGGGTGGCGACGATGCCGGCCGGGTCCTCCTCGTCCTTGACGAAGTGCAGGACGGCGACGAGCAGCAGGGCGACCGGCTCGTCGAAGTCGATGATCCCGCGGATCGCCGGATGCCGCAGAATCGATTCGGGGTCGCGGACGTCGGCGAGGACGAACTCCGCGTCGCCGGCGTTGGTCAGTTTGGCGCCGGCGTGGGTGGCCACGATGGGGTCGTTGTCGACGTAGGCGACGCGCACGCCGGGGTGGCTCTCGCGGGCCACCTCGTGGGTGTTGGGCGAGGTGGGGATGCCGGTGCCGATGTCGATGATCTGGCGGATGCCGTCCCGCACCGCGTCGCGCACCGCCCGGTGGAGGAAGGCGCGGTTGGCGCGGGCGGACAGCCGGACCTGGGGGTGGGCCTCGATGACCCGCTCGGCGGCGGCGCGGTCGACCTCGTAGTTGTCCCAGCCGCCCAGGTAGTAGTCGTACATCCGGGCCGGGTGCGGTCTGCTGGTGTCGATGTCCCGGGCGTCGAAGCCCGCCGCGATCCCCGCCGGGAGGTCGGGTCCGCCCACGCTGTACTCGCTCACGCCGTTCGTCCTCTCGTCCTCACGCGCTGCAGGCGCAGGGCCCGGTCAGCAGGAAGTCCGCCTCGCCGGCCTTCGCGCCGCGGATGAAGCTCTCCATCTCGTGACGCGTGTAGATCAGCGCGGGGCCGTCGGGGTCGGTGGACTGACGCAGGGCCACCCTGCCGTCGCCCAGCCGCATGACCTCGACGCAGCTGCCGCCGTTGCCGCCGCTCCACGGCTTGCTCCAGCCCTCGGTACCGAGGTCGGTGGCCCGCATGCCGTTGTAGATGCGATCCATGGTTCAGATCTCCTTACGAATGCCACCCAGGATGGCCTGGGTGGTGTGTGCCGGCGCGGCCTGCGCGCACATCCGGTCCAGCGCCTCCAGGAAGGCCGAGACGTCGTCGCGCTGGTCGAAGTACGAGGCGCCGACGAGGTTTTCGGCGTACGCGATGTCCGGAAGCTCCTGGATCGGGAACCGGAAGATGTGGAAGGGGCCGTACATCGCCGGATGCGGTCCGGCGGCGAACGGCATGATCTGCAGCCGGACGTTGGGCAGCTCCGTCGCCTCGGCGAGGCGGGCGATCTGGGCACGCATGACCTCGGGGCCGCCGATGGGCCGGCGCAGCACGGTCTCGTCCATCACCACCCACAGCAGCGGGGCCTTCTCCCGGGTGAGCAGGGACTGGCGCTCCCGGCGGACGGCGACCGCGCGCTCGACGACGGCCTCCGGGGCGTGCGGCTGCCCGGCGCGGAGCACCGCGCGGGCGTAGTCCTCGGTCTGCAACAGGCCGGGGATGTAGTGCGGTTCGTAGGCCCGGACGAGATTGGCCTCCTGCTCCAGGCTCACGAACGCGCTGAACCACTCGGGCAGGACGTCGCGGAAGCGGTGCCACCAGCCGGGGCGGTTGGCCTCCCGGGTGAGGGCGAGGAAGCCCTCGACCTCCTCGGGGTCGCTCACGCCGTACACGGCGAGCAGCTTCTCCACATACGGGATCTTCAGCCCGACCTCGGCCTTTTCCATCCGGCGGACGGTGGCGTGGGTGACGTCGAGGGCGCGGGCGGCCTCCTCGAAGGAGAGCCCGGCCTTCTCCCGCAGATCGTGCAGGCGCTTGCCCAGCACGACCCTCAGGACGGTCGGAG
>NZ_JBFAPH010000153.1:0-15428 GCF_040675635.1 Streptomyces sp. NPDC049577 | reverse complement strand
TGCATGATGTCCAGCGCCTGGGCGATCCAGCCCTCCAGATTGTCGCCATAGACCTTCGGCGCCGGAGCGGCAGGCTTGGCGGGAGCGGCCTTGACATGACAATATTTTCTGGGATAGGATTCTCGGATATCAAGAAGAACTCCTTCCCATTTTGCTCGGCGATCCTTCGCGCGTCGCCGAGCTTGGACTTGAACTTGAGCATCTCCTTCTCGTAACGGTTCAGTCTGTCCCAGTAAGCTCCGGACTTCGCCTCGTACCAAGTCGTAGAGTCTTCTTTCCCACCCGGATAGCTGCCGTCGAACTCGCGTCCCCCCTCACGGAATGAATCGCCGCCTTCGAGCTTACGTTGAAGGTATACCTCGTATGCCCTTCCGGCCTTCTCGGCAAGAGTCCCCTTTGATTCCTGGGTCGCGCCGGCCTCCGAACCATGCTGTGGGAGATCCGTGTCGCCCGTACTGGGAGCCGGACCCTGATGTCCAGAACTTTCCTCGGAGTGGGCATTGTTGAGGTCGTCAGGCTGGTGGCCCTGTGGGTGTGGTGTGTCACGATGGCCACCACCGGCACTGTGTGACGTGTCCCCGCTTTGACCATCATGAGGCGGACGGGCCGGGTCGTGGGGGTTGCCGGGCGGCTCATGACTCGCCGAGGGACCGTGCCCGTGCTCGTGCGCCCCGCCACCCGGCCCATGACCAGCGCTGCCGCCCGGGGCTTCGTGGGCCGCACCTCGGGGAGTATGGTCCGCCGAACCGCCAGGCGCATGGTGCGCAGGCCCGCCAGCCCCGTGGTGGGCCGAGCCTCCCAGGCGGTGGTCCGCTGCCCCGCCCGGTGCGTGGCTGCCCGCGCGCCCCGCCGCCCCGTCTCCGGGTGCGTGCGCTGTCGCGAGGGCCGGCTGCCGGGCCGGTTCGTGCAGGGACGGTGCCTCGCCGTGGGGCGCCGTCGCGCGCTCCTCCGCCGACAGTTCCTTCTTGATGGGCCCCGCGCCCTTGAGCGGGTCGCCGTGTTCGTCCAGCAGGCGGCCCGTCTCCTTGTCGAGGAAGGCCGGCTTGCCGTCCCGGTCGAACAGCTTGACCGTGGTCTCCGGGGACAGCTCCTTCGGGAAGTGGGTCCCCGCCTGTTCGGCCGTTTTGAACGTGTCGCCGCCGATGTTCAGCGCCGTCCCCGCGCGCAGGCCCTTCAGGCCCGTGAAGGCGTCACCGACCTTGATCGCGCCGAACTTCGCCGCCTTGCCGACGTACGTCATCGGGTCGACGATGCGGCCCGCCTTGCCCAGGACCGAGACCGTCTTGGCGACCGCGCCGCCCTTGGCCGCGGCGCCGGAGCCGCCGGTGAAGACCGTGGTGAGGACGTTGAAGGTGACGCCGCCGGCCGCGCGGGCCGGGTTCTTGCCCCACTGGTCGTAGGCGATGAGGGCCTTGCCCGTCTCCTTCATGGCCGTGCGGGAGTCACGCAGCCAGGACGGGAGCTTGTCGTCGGGCGTGGCCCAGAAGACGCCGGACAGCGGGGTGGAGCTGATGGCCAGGCCCGTGGCGAGTTTGCCGAGGCCGGTCCAGGCCTGGCCCGCCTTGTCCCAGCCCTCGGTGCCGAAGAGGGTGCCCAGGCCGGTGACGGTGCCCCAGACGCCGTCGACGATGAAGCCGTCCCACACGAAGCTCTTGGCCTGGTGGTAGAGCCACTTCACGCCCGTGTACTCGCGCTCCGCGGCCTCGCCCCAGGGGAGTTTCTCGGCGTGCTTGAGGTCGTCGGCCTTGTAGCCGTACATGCCCTCCTGGTGGGAGCCGTCGTCAAGCTTGAGGGCCTTGCCTCCCACCAGGGCGACGATCTTGTCGTGGCAGGCGATCTCCGCCGCCTGGAAGGCGGCCACCGTTTCGCTGACGTCGTCCATCAGCCGGTTGTTGTGGTCGACCTTCTTCTGGTCCCGGTGCCAGTGCTTGTCGCCCTCGACGCTCGCGACGAACGCGATGGCCTCGTCCTTCAGGCTGCGGAGCTTCTTCGCGAGCGGGCCTACGTCGTGCGCGTATGTGCTCAGTGCGGAGGCGACCTTGTCGAGGTCGTCGGCGAAGGACGCCGACTTCGTCGCCACGGGTGCCGTGGTGGCGAAGAGCAGTTCCGCTTCCGGGGCCTTGTAGCAGGAGCGCAGGCCCTGGAACTCGTTGTGGACACCGGCGCCCGACTCGCGGAAGAGCTTCGCTTCCGCCTTCAGGTCCTTGACGTCGGTTTCCAGCTTCGCGAGGTCGCCGTTGAACTGGTATATGCCGGCCGGGTCGATGATGCCGTCGCTCACTTGGAGCCCTTCTTCGGCAGCTCGATCTTCGGCTCCAGCGTGGCCGTGTGCAGGGTGTGTTCGGCCATCTTCACGTCGCCCTTGAGGTATTCCTCGGCGGCGTTCTTCGCGCCGTTCAAGGAATTGGCCGCGCGGGTGGCGATGTAGAGCAGTTCCTTCTGCCGCGCGGCGGCGAACTCGCCCAGTGCCGCGGCAACGGGACCGCTCGGCGGAGCCGTACCGCAGTACGGGCCCTCGATCGTGATCGTGCCCGCCGCGGTCGCGGCCTCCGGCAGGGTCTTCTGCAGACCGTCACCCGCCTTCGCCAGGCCTTCGGCGGCCGTGCCCGCCTTCCGCAGTACGCCGCCCACCTCGGCCGGCTGGATGTCCCAAGACGTCATGGAAGCCCCCCGCTGTCGCGTCAGCCGATCGCGTCGACGGCAGCCTTGGCCTTGGCCAGCGTCTGCTGGGCCGTGCCGTCGTTCTTCTCCATCGTCGAGCGCAGCAGATGGATGATCTGCCGCACCTCGTGCGCCGCGCGCTGCCAGCGCAGTTCCTTGTCGTGGTAGTGGTCCGAGACGCCGTCGGCCTTGAAGTCGGCCATCGCCGCCTTCACCGCCGCGTCGCGCTCGCCCAGCACCGTCTCCAGCCGCGAGATGACGCTCTGCAGCGACCCCTGCACCTCGCTGGAGGCCCCCAGGTCGTAACTGCGCCGGTCCGTGTTGCCCATGGCCGAAATCCCCCCTGCGCCTACCGGCCCGAGAAGCGGGCCGCGTCGAAGTTGGCCGCCGCCATCTGCTGGCGCGCGTTGTCCGCCGATTCCTGGTCACCCTGGCCGAAAGACGAGTCCATTCCGGACTGACCGCCCAAGATCGCATTCAGGGCGCCGTTCAGATCGGCGGTCACCTGGTCCGAGTGCGCCTTGAAAGCGTCGAAGGCCTGCCGGCCGGAGCCGTTGAACTTCCCCTCCAACGGCTGCGCCGCAGCGATCAGCTGACGGATGAGTCCGCCCAGGTCATCGGTCGATCCACGCGTTCGCGAAACCAGGCTCGACAGCGTCGTGTTTCCCATGTCGAACTTCACGAGCTCACCCCCGAACGTCACGTGTGCCACATGGCACTCCCCATTGCTCATACATGTATATCAACCGGGGTCGGTGCACCGGCCATGAGTTCGGGCGTGGGCGATGTGCTGTTACGAAATCCGCAACTCACACCCCCATACCCAGGCGGCGGCGGGCGCGGCGGGCGGTGGACAGAGCTCGGTCCACCTCGGCCTGAGCCGGCCAGCCGTCCTCCGGGTGGGCGCAGCGGTTGCGCACCAGCCGCAGGTGTTCGAGGTCGCGACGGGAGATGCCCGTGTGCCGGACCAGATACGTGACGCACCGCTCCGGGCGGGCGTGACGCTGCAGCACCCCCCAGGCGTACAGGAGTTCATGCAGTCCCTGGGGCGGGTGAAAAGTGAGGGTCACGGCAGCTCCGGACGCAACGGGGCCGAGGCACGAACGGGGCCTGGCCGGTCGGGTGGGATGCCTTGAGTTCAAGGCCCGGAGCTGGGATTCGCCGCTGGTCCGAAGGTCATTGAAGGACTTTGCAGGGCGTTGAAGCGGACTGAAGCCCGTTGAACGGATACCGCCACCGATCCGGGCGGCCCGGTCTAGGCTGCGCTCCACCGGTCGCCCGGGAAGAGGCGGAGAAGTGCGGGAGGGGTGCGGGCGTGGTCGACAAGGGGGACCTGGCGGTGCAAGAGCTCGCGCGGTACATGCGCGAGTTGAAGCTCACGCATGGATCGCCCAACCTCAAGCAAATCGTCGCCAGGACCCGCGAGATCGACGCTTCTTCGTCGGTGTCCGAGAGCACGGTGTCGAACATCCTCAATGGCCGCACCCTGCCGTACCGCGAGAACGCGGAGATCGTCGCACGGGCGATCGGCGGCAAGCAGGCCACCACCGAGGCGCTGCGCCTGTGGGACGAGGCCCGCAGGCGGCGTACCGAGGCCACGGCCGCCGGTCGAACGGCGAGCGTCCCGGACGACGTAGCACCGGCCAGAGACGACCCGGCGCCGGCCAGAGACGACCCGGCGCCGGCCAGAGACGACCCGGCGCCGGCCAGAGACGACGCCGCACCAGCCGGAGACGACGCCGCACCAGCCGGAGACCCACGTACCGGCCGGCGCCGGCTCGTCCGCTGGGCGGTGTCCATCGCCGCCGCCGTCGCCCTGCTGACCGTGGGCGGCGTCTGGCTGCTGCCGGATGACCAGGCCCCGACCGCCGCCGGCGGCGGCACCGCACACAAGCTCGCGACCCTGTCGTCGGCGGCCGCCGCCCCGCCGAACGGCCCAGTCTGGACGGGCAAGCCGCCCCTGGCCGTGCGCGCCGTATGGTCCGACGCCACGTGCGGCCCGACGATCTGGTACGACGGCCCGCCGCAGCAGTACTTCGCGGCGTGGAAGAACCACACGAAGGACACGACGGCGACGGAGCTGGTCGGTGACCAGTACAGTCCGCCGGTGGATATGACGGTGCAGGGCCGCACCGAGGAGTCCGTGCTCCTCACGGGCATGGAGGTCAACGTCCTGCGCAGCGCTCCCCCACCGACCCACGGCGTCATCATCAACACCGCGTTCGGCTGCGGTGGGGCGGAGCCCCAGCGGCCGTTCACCGCCGACTTCGGTCACCGGCCGGTGAAGGTGACCGCGGACGCCGGCCAGGACGACGACGGCAAGCCGATCCCGCCGGTGCGCTTCCCCTTCAAGGTCAGCCTCACCGACCCGGAGGACTTCCTGGTCCACGCGAAGAACATCGCCGGCGACTGCGCGTTCGCGATCGTCCTGCACTGGGTCGCCGACGGCAAGGCCGGGACCACGACCCTGGACAACGGCGGCAAGGGCTTCCGCCTCATCAGCACGAACTCGCTGCCGTCGTACCGGTTCAACGGGGACATGGAACGGCCGGCCCTCGAACGCGTCCCGTCCTCCTCCTGACAAAGCGCGTATGGCACGATTCGCGCCGCGTCCCCATGCCGGGCGGAAGGAGAGATCTTCGTGAGTCAGTACTTCCAGATAGGCGACGAGATTCTGTGGAACCCGTCCAGCGGGGTGTCCCGGATATTCCTGCGGCAGGTGGCCGTGTTCGAGGCGGAGCTCGGACTTCCGTCCGGCATCGGCCCCATGGAGGCGGACGAGTGCCAGATCGATCCGGCCGTCTTCGGCGCCTTCGCCGACGCGCTGCTGGCCGCGCACCGGCGGACCCACCACGCCGTCCTGCTGGCTCTCTCCGAAGGCTTCGTCATCACCGTGCTGGCCCTGGCCGAACGTGCCGGGGTCCGGCTCTGCTGGGTGCCGCCCCGCAGTGGGCCGGGCGGTGAGCTCCGGGACGTGCCCGTGCCCGCGCACCCCGTCGCCGCCGGCGGGACCGACGCCGAGTGGGCAGACCGGCTGCGGCGAGACGTGCGAGCGCTCGACCGGTTCATGGTGCGTTAGGAGTCCCCCGCCACGGCGAGCATGCGTGTCGTGCGGCAAGTGAGCCTCGTTGAGCGCGTGAAGGCACTCAAAGTGATCGTTTGCCGCCCAGAAAAGGACTGATGATGCGTCTTATCCGACCGGCCGTTGTCGCTCTCTCCGGACTCGCCCTCGCCCTGTCCCTGCCCGCGGGGGCCGCGCTCGCTGCGAAGGGGCCGTTCACGTGGGTGGGGCCCAAGGGCAAGCCGTTCTTCGTCGAGAATCCGCCGGACGGCCGCTGCCTCGACATGAGTCAGGAGGCGCACGGCCCCCACAACGGGACGGGGACCACGGCCACCGTCTACACCAAGAAGAAGTGCAAGGGGGAGGCGCTGCACCTCAAGCCCGGGCAGCAGGCGCCGCGCAGCGCGTCGTTCTCCAGCGTCCGCTTCGGGTAGCGGCCGGCGCCCGCCGTCACGCGTCCAGGACCTTCGCCGCGTAGGCCGCCAGCCGGCTCCGCATCTGCTCGCCGGACAGGCCCTCCCGGCCGGCGAGGTACTCGACGAGGTCCGCACGCGTGGCGGCGAGCAGGGCGTGCGCCGTGAAGTCGCCGTCCGGCACGCCGGGCAGTTGCCGCAGCGCCTGCTCCAGGGTGGCGTGCCACCACGCGTAGTGGGCCGCCCGGTACGGGTCGGCGCTCCCGGACTCCTCCAGGGCCAGGGCGAGGTGGCGGTTGTCGAGCTTGAACCGCAGGACCGCGTCCAGCAGTGCCAGCACGCGTTCGCGCGGCGGCGCGGAGGGGCCGAGGGGGGCCGGCCCCGACTCGACGGCCTGGCGCAGCGGTTCGATGCGCGCCTCGACGACCGCGCGAATCAGCCCGGCGCGGTCGCCGAAGCGGCGGAAGAGGGTGCCCTTGCCGACGCCCGCGGCCGCCGCGACGTCGTCCATCGAGACGCTTCCGGGGCTCTCGCTACGGGCGAAGAGGGCATCGGCCGCCGCCAGCACCGCTTCCCTGTTGCGCGCCGCGTCCGCGCGTTCCACTCGCTCCTTGCCCGACGTCACGACGCCTCCCTTGACGAAACGGACCGACAGTCCGCATTCTTAAGTGGACTCACGGTCCGATTCTATGAGGAGCAGCCCCATGACGCCCGAGGACGTGTACCGCCGCAGCCTCGACCTGATCCTGGACAAGGACATCGACGGCTGGCTGGCACTGTGCGACGAGCACGTCGTCATCGAATTCCCCTACGCCCCCGAGGGCTTCCCCGCGCGGCTGGAGGGCCGCGCGGCCGTCGCCGACTACCTGCGCGGCTATCCGGAGTTCATCGACCTCCGCGCCGTCCCCTCGCTGCGGATCCACCGGACCGCCGACGACGGGACGATCGTGGCCGAGTGGCGCGGCACCGGCCGCATGGTGGCCACCGGCGCGCCCTACGACATGTCCTACGTCGCCGTGGTGACGGTCCGGGACGGCCGCTTCGTCCACTACCGCGATTACTGGAACCCATCGGCGATACCCGGTTCCCCGGACGAGGCGAAGTTCTTCTCCACGGCGGGGTCCGCCCGATGAGCATCCTGGTCACCGGTGCCACCGGCACCACCGGCAGCCGCGTCGCGGCCCGGCTGGCCGCGCTCGGCCGCCCGGTCACCGCCGCGAGCCGCCACCCCGCCGGTGCCGGCCCGGCCGGCACCCGGGCCGCGCGCTTCGACTGGTACGACCCGGCGACCCACGCGGAGGCCCTGCGCGACGCCGACCGGATGTACCTCGTACCGCCCATCGGCGAGCCGGATCCCGCCGCCGTCATGCTGCCGTTCCTCCGGCAGGCCAGGTCGGCCGGCGTACGGCGGGTGGTGCTGCTCGGCTCGTCGGCGATCCCGGCGGGCGGGCCGGGCGTCGGCCAGGTGCACGAGGCGCTGCCCGGCCTGTTCGACGAGTGGGCGGTTCTGCGGCCGTCCTGGTTCATGCAGAACTTCACCGGCCGCCACCCGCACGCGGACGGCATCCGCGAGTCCGGCGTCATCACGTCCGCCACCGGCACCGGCCGCGTCGGCTTCGTCGACGCCGACGACATCGCGGCGGTGGCCGCCCACGCGCTGCTCGACGACCCGGTGCCCGGCACCGACCTGGTCCTGACCGGTCCCCGGACGCTGAGCTACGACGACGTGGCGGCCGTCATCACCGAGGCCACCGGCCGGCACGTCACCCACCGGCCGCTCTCCTACGAGCAGATGCGCGACCATCTGGCCGCCACCGGCATGCCCGTCGAGTTCGCGGCGCTGCTCGCGGACCTGGACCGCCGGATCTCCCGAGGCGCGGAGGACCGCGTCACCGACACCGTCGAGCGCGTCACCGGACGCCCGGCCCGCGACCTCCGGGAGCACGTCGTACGGTACGGGCGACGTCCGGGCTGACCGTGCGCGCCGGGCGGGCGTCTCCCGGACGCCCCGGTCCCTGATCGACGGCGTGGCGCCCCGCTGCCGGCATGACCAACCCCTGAGCCCGCCCCGCCACGCGGCGGAGGCCCGCGCGGTCCGTCTCCTGCTCCGGAGGTACCCGGAACACCCCCGTGGGCCGACGCCACGCGGCGCCCGCCTGAACCAGCATGATCCCCATGCCGAGAGTCACCGCACTGCCGAACGTCCCGCGCTGGGCCCGGCTCGCCGCGACGGGCGCCGCGCTCACCAACGTCCCCTCCGCCTTGTGGCGCGTCGCCATCGTCGCGGGCGTGCCCGTGGGGCTGGCCCGGACCGAGTACGACCAGATGCACGTCCCCGGCTGGGGGTCGTTCTTCCTGATCGGCCTCAGTCTGGTCTCCGAACTCTTCGCGCTCCTCGCCCTGGGGCTCGTGCGCGACTGGGGTGAGATCTGGCCGCGCTGGGTCCCGTACCTGCGCGGCCGCCGCGTTCCGGTCGCGCTCGCCACGGCCCTGGCGGTCCTCGGCACCCTGGCCACCACCGTCTACGGCGTCCTCTTCGTGTACACGGCGCTCAACGCGGACATGGAGGTGACCTCCTGGGGCGGGTGGCTGATCGACGCCGCCTACGCTCCCCTGCTGCTCTGGGGCCCGCTGCTGGGCGCGGTCACGGTCCACTACTACCGGCGCCGGACCGCCACCGCGCCCACCGGGCCGATCGCGCTTTCCGCGCCTACTGCGCCTTGAACGAGCGGATGTGGTACGTGCCCATCAGATTGCCGCCCTTCCCGGCGGGGGTGGAGCCGACGCGCTCGTGGTAGTTGGTCTGGGTGTAGTACTGCATCCGGTGTCCGGTCCCGTTCCACAGGGACTTCGGCTTCTGGCCCCGCTGGATGAAGGAGCAGTCGTCGGCGGTGTTGGCCTTGCTCCCGTCCGGCCACTGGCAGCGGGTGCCGGCGCCGTTCCAGTCGCTGTAGAGGCAGAAGTGCCCGGGAGCGCAGTTGTACACCCCCGAATCCCCGGGTGCGGCGGGAGCCGCGGTCGCGGCGGGCACGGAACCCAGGGCGGCGGCCAGAACGGCGGTGGCGGCGACGGCGAACGAGCGGATGCGGCGAGACACGGCAAAACCCCTTATCCCAGTGGTATGCATCGGTATACGGCGGTATCCGGCAAACGCCCTGAGTATGGCCGACCTGCCGCCCCGCCGGGCGGGGCACGCCCGCAACCGCCCGACACTGACCGCCTTCGACTCCTGTTGACCGAAGGTGTTGGCGCAGAGAAGCGCAGCGACTACCCGGCGTCACAGCCCATCTGTTGGCACAGTGGGCGATCGCGACAGATAGTGGAAGAAGAGAGCACTCCCGCCAGATCCAGATCGGAGGACTCCATGATTGTCCTCGGGATCATTCTCCTCATCGTCGGGTTCGTGGCCGGCATCGGCATCTTGTGGACCATCGGAATCATCCTCGTCGTCATCGGGCTGATCCTGTGGATCCTGGGCGCCGTCGGGCGCGGGGTCGGTGGCCGTCGGCACTACTGGTAGCCGCCGCAGATCGAGGCGGACCGTCACCGGCCCGCCTCCTCCCCCGCTACGCGCTGAGCGCCGCCGCGCCGCCTCTGCGCAGCTCGAACCAGACCTGTTTTCCCACCAGGTCGAGACCGTCCCACACCCACGTCACACCCGACGCGTGCGCGAGGCGGCGGACGAGGTTGAGCCCTCTGCCGCCCTCGTCGTCCGCGCCGGCCTCGCGGGGCCAGGGGAGCCTGCGGGGGTCGTCGTCGCGCGCGGCGACGACCACGCGCCCCTGGCGCACGGTCACTTCTACACTGAGCTCCCGCACGCGGGCGTGCCGGACGACGTTCGCGACCACGTCCGAGACGCAGATCCGCGCGTTCTCGATCAGCACGCGCTGGTCCGACGCGACCAGCGACGCCGTCACGAACCCCCTGGCCAACCGGGACGCCTGCGGCGTCGCCGGGGCCGACATCCGGTAGGTCTCCCCCCTCATCGCCGCGCCTCGCACGGCACGACGTTGATCCGGTGCGCGGTCATCACGATGTGGTGGCAGCAGGGAGGATGGGGAGCCGGGGCCTTGGGCCTCGCCCAGGCCCGCAGGCGGTGGATAAGGTTTCGCACGTCGACGCTCCTCAGAAAGCGTTGGCCGTGCCCCGGGACCGGTTGCAGCGGTCGCCGGGGCTTGTCCTTTGGAGCCTGGCGGAGGTCTGCTAGGGCTATCAGCCATATCAGCCTTACTAGGTAAGGGATGGATCGACTAGGACGCGATGATGTGCGTAGCTTGGTCAAGTGATCGAATTCGTCCCCGACATTCCGCGCTGGCGCCAGGTGACCGACGTGATCCGGCAGCGCATCCTGGACGGCACCTACCCGCCTCGGTCACGCGTGCCGTCCGTCGCGCAGCTCATGGAGGAATTCGGCATCGCCACGGCGACGTGCCAGAAGGTCCACCGCGCCCTGCGCGCCGAGGGCCTCATCTACACCGAGCCCGGTCTCGGCTCCTTCGTCTCCAAGGACCTCCCCGGCCAGGGACCCGGCTAGCACTCCAGCCGTAGATCGGGATCTTGCTGGGCTGCGCGGAGGCCGGACCCGCGCGACACCCGCCGTTCTCTATCCGAGCGTGAGCATCGCCTCGGCGACCTCGCCGACCGCCGCATCGGGGATCGCAGTGGCGGCCTCCTTGAGGACGAGCAGCCGTGCCCCGGGGATCTCGCGCGCGATCGCCTCGCCGTTGCCGACGGGGAAGAACCGGTCGCGGCGGCCGTGGACGACGAGCGTGGGGACCCCGATCTCGGGCAGGCGCTCGCGCCAGCGGGGTTTGCAGTCGAGCCTGGAGAACACCATGCGCATCTGGTTGGCCATCTGGACCGGGGGTGCGGTGCCGGGCGTGCGGTCCCAGACGCGTGCAGCGATTGCGCGCGCGGCGACGGGGTCGTCGCCGAGGATCTCCGCGCCGGCGGCGGCGAACTCCGCAACCGCCTCGCGGTCGGTCCAATCGGGCATCGGACGCGCGAACAGCCGGCTCATCGCATCCTGGTCATGGCCGGGGAGGTCGTCGTCAGGTGGGCCAGGGGCAACCGCGCGGGTGCCGACCAGGGTGAGCGCCGAGAACGCGCCCGGATGGTCGAGCACGGCCACCTGGGCGACCATCCCGCCGACGCCGATCCCCGCGAGGTGCGCAGGCCCCCCGCCGAGCGCGTCAGCAAGGGCCGCCGCGTCGGCGGCGAGGTCGCGCAGGGTGTAGGCGGGCGTCTCCGGATCCGTCGTCGTCGACTCCCCGCTGTCGCGCAGGTCGTAGCGCACCACACGGCTCCCGCCGGCGGCGAGGCGCTCGCAAAGCGCGTCGGGCCAGGAGAGCATCGTCGTCCCGCCCGCGAGCAGGACGAGTGGCGCGTCGTCGTCACCGAACGACTCGATGCCCAAGGAGATCTCATTGACATTGACAGTGGTCATCGGATCACCGGAAGACGTCGTAGGTCAGGAGTGTCGCGGTCGATACCGAGATCGCGCTCCGCTGCTCTCCATACAGGCCGGCTGATTGACGGGTACGGCCACCGCTGATCATCTCTGTGCGAAGACTGAAGGTCTTGTGGTGGCCGTGGGGCACAGCGTAGACCCTGCCCGCCGGCAGGAGGCATTCGAGGGTCTGATGAGCCGGATCGCGGGCCGGATCGCCCGAGTTGAACCCCGCTGCCGGGTGCGGCGGTTGGTCTCCGGGCTGCTGTCGGACCTGTTGCGGAAGAATTGCCGGCCCCTGGCCGAGCACGCGGGCACCCTCGCGATGCTCGCCCACGCCTTCCTCGCCGTCACCGCAGCCATCGAACGCCGCGATCGACCCGCCTCCGACGGCCTGATCCCCTTGACCGGCAACGAGATCCAGCACCTGTTCGCGGCAATGATCAGCCCCGTTCACGACCTCGCACACCGCCTGCGCTGGGGCGGCGCGCCGCGATCAGGAAGCGTGGGGTGTGGTCGGCCGTGGGCCGCCGATGAGGCTGCGAGTGGCCCACACCTCGACGAACGCGCCCTGGTCGACGTGGTCGACCTCGAACCCGGCACCGGCGATGGCGTCAGCGAACGTCTCGGCGTCCCAGACCGTGTACCAGCGGCGCCCATCGGGCTCGTCGAGCCAGCCGGTGCGGCCGGCGGACTTGAGGCAGGCGTACAGCTTGCCGCCGGGGCGCAGCAGGCCGGCGAACTGGCCGAGCACGTCCACGGTCTCCGACTCGCGGAGGTGCACCAGCGATGAGCAGGCCCAGATCCCGTCGAACGTCCCGGCCGGGAACCGGGACCCGACCTCGCGCAGGTCGCACTGTGACGTGGGGGCGTGGGCGTTCGCCATGGCGACGAACTCCGGGTTGAGATCGACGCCCCGTGCGCTGTGACCGTGGGCGGTGAACCGCGCGAGGTCGCGGCCGGGGCCGCATCCGGCGTCCAGGATCAGCGAGGGCACCGGCAGCGAGCCGGCGAACCGCTCGGCCTGGTCGGCCATCTTGGGGGCGTGGTGGGCGGCGTAGTCGTCGGCGTGGGCGCTGTAGGCCGCGACCGACTCGGCGGCCGAGTCGAACGGCGACTCCCCGGTGCCGGTCGTGTTGGGTGAAGTGATGTGCAAGGGGTGACTCTCGATTTCCATTGCCGATCATGGACCTGCCCAAGTGTCCACCGCCCGCACAGACGGAGCAACGTGCCTCTCGTGCACGTTGCCCGAGCACTCAGAGGGTGGATCGCCGACCGGGAACATCGTGCGCGTCGTACAGGCGCACCGTCTTGTCGTCCCCGCCGGCCGCCGCCGCGGCCGGCCTGACCGCGAAGCCCTTGCCGCCGGCGGCGACCACGACCCGCCCGTGCGGCAACCCGTGCTCGCCGCGCATGGGCAGGACCGTCAGCCGGACCAGGCCGTTGCCGGTCCGATCTCCGTGCGGTGGTCCTCCCCGCAGCAGCATGCCGGACAAGGGCCCGGCAAGGGACCCGGTAGGACCACTCCGGCGGGCGTCCACTGCCGCGTCGCCTTACTGTCCCCGTATGGGCCAGACCGACCTCTCGCGGCCGCTCGGCCGGGCCGGCGGGTGGGCCGAGGCGGAGGCGCCGTGTCCGAACGGGGCGTTCGCCCAGTCGCCCGTGCGGCCGTACGACCTGGTGACGCTCGCCGTGTGCCGGGTGCTGCCGGCGGTGTGGTCGCTGCTGGGGCTGCGGAACGCGGCGGGGATGCTGCGGCACTATCTGCGGGCCAGCGGTACGCCCCGGCGGGTGGACGCGGGTGAGCTGCTCGCGCTGCCCGCCGTGCGCGGGGCGGTCGAGGAGCAGCTCGGGCGGTGGCGGGCCGAGGGCCTCGCGCGGTGGGAGGCCGGGCCGCGGGCGCCCGCCGCGTACCCCGCCGACAGCGGGTGGCGGGACTTCGTGTTCGACCGGCGGGTCAGCGCCGACTGGTGGCTGGCGCTGCGCTGCGTGGAGTACCGGCTGACGGGCACGGTCCGCGTGGACGCGGACGGCGGGGCGGCCGTGGACTACCGGTTCGCCGTGTACAAGGGGTGGAACTTCGACCGGGGCCGCTCGGAGTGCGGGGTTCCGTTCACTCCGTTCGCCCGGCTGCACGAGACGGGGCTCGCACGGGAATTCGCGGTGACCGGTGAGGCGTTCGGTCACGCGTGATGAAATGGGGGGAAGGCCCCGCGCGATCCGACCGCGCGGGGCCTTCACCGTGCCTGCCGCGTGAAGGGTGAGAAGACGATCACGAGCAGGCGGTCAGGGGGAGGCGCCGGGCCTCAGGTGCCTCAGGGGGCCAGCAGGATGCTGTTGCCCTTCTCCTTCGCGGCGGTGTAGCGCGCGGCGACGTCCTGCCAGTTGACGACCTGCCACATGGCCTCGATGAAGTCGACCTTCTGGTTCTTGTACTGGAGGTAGAAGGCGTGCTCCCAGGCGTCGAAGACCAGGATCGGGACCGAGCCCTGGCCGAGATTGCCCTGGTGGTCGTAGACCTGCTCGACGATAAGGCGGCCGCTGATCGGCTCGTAGGCGAGGACGCCCCAGCCGGAGCCCTGGGTGGTGGCGGAGGCCTTGGAGAGCTGGGCCTTGAACTTGGCGAAGCTGCCGAAGGACTCGGCGATCGCGTCGGCGAGCTCGCCCACGCCGTCCTTCTCCAGCGGCTCGCCGCCACCGTCGCCGGTCATGTTCTGCCAGTAGATGCTGTGCAGGATGTGGCCGGAGAGGTGGAAGGCCAGGTTCTTCTCGAGGCCGTTGATCGAGCCCCACTGGTCCTTGTCCCGGGCCTCGGCGAGCTGCTCCAGGGTGTCGTTCGCGCCCTTGACGTACGCCGCGTGGTGCTTGTCGTGGTGCAGCTCGATGATCTCGGGGCTGATGACCGGTGCCAGCGCCGAGTAGTCATACGGGAGTTCAGGAAGCGTGTAGATGGCCATGCCGAGCCCTTCCGACTGCTTATTGCAATTAACTTGCAGGTAGACGCTATCAGCACCTGCCCCTGAAACGCCGCAATGGGGTGGGTCCTCGGTCCAAAGACCGAGGCGGGGCAGGTCCTGGAGTCCCAGGTCCTGCCCCGCCTCGTGACAACGGGTGGGTGGCGGTGCGTCAGCTCTTGCCGGCGACCGCCTTCTGGCGGACGTACCCGACGATCGCGAGGGCGAGCGTCAGGCCGCCGGTGAAGTAGAGCTGGACCCGCGTGTCGCCGTCCCGCAGCATCAGGGCGAGGACGCCGACGATGCCGGCGAGCGCGACCCAGGTCAGGTAGGGGAAGAGCCACATGCGCACCAGCAGCTGGTCCTGCGGGATCCGGCGGCGGCCGGCGAGCTGGGCGGCGGCGATGAAGCCCCAGACCACCAGCACGGCGGCGCCGACCATGTTCAGCAGCCACTTGAAGATGGTGTCCGGCCACCAGTAGCTGAAGAGCACGGCGAGGAAGCCGAAGGAGGCGGAAGCGATGACCGCGAGGCGCGGCACGCCGCCGCTGACCTTGGCGAGGACCTTCGGGCCCTGGCCGCGGGCGACGAGCGAGAAGGCGATGCGCGAGGAGCCGTAGATGTTGGCGTTCATCGCGGAGAGCAGTGCCGCCAGCACGACGAGCTTCATGATCTGGCCGGCGGCCGGGATGTCGAGGTGCTCCAGGACGGCGACGTAGGGGCCCTTGGTGACGACCGAGGCGTCGTTCCAGGGGATCAGGGTGACGACGATCAGCAGCGAGCCGACGTAGAAGAGGGCTATGCGCCACATCGCCGTGCGCACCGCGCGGGCGACGCCCTGGCGGGGGTGCTCGGACTCGGCCGCGGCGATGGTGACCGTCTCCAGGCCG
>NZ_JBFAPH010000152.1:0-15568 GCF_040675635.1 Streptomyces sp. NPDC049577 | reverse complement strand
CGTCGGCGGTCACCAGGAGCGCGCCGCGCTCGCCCTCTCGGTACGTGAGCCGGCCCCGGGTCTTCACGCTCCGCCTCGCCCGGATCCAGCGGCGGCGACGACACCCCGCAGTGGTATTCGCACTCGGGATGGCAGACGCCCCGCGGCCGCGGTTCCCGCACCGTGGCGACGGCCAGCAGCGCCCCCACGACGAGCAACCCCGCGCACACCCCCATCGCCCGGTCGAACGCCGCCGAGAACCGCGCCGGAGAGCGATACGCGTCCGGCCCCATCCCGGCCGCCAGCGGGAGCGCCGCCACCGCGATCAGGCCCGCCGCCCGCGCCGCCGCGTTGTTGATGCCGCTGGCCAGTCCCGCGCGGGCCACGTCGACCGAGGCCAGCACCGTCGCCGTGAGCGGCGCGACCAGCGCCACCATGCCCAGGCCCAGCACCAGCAGCGCCGGCAGGACGTCGCGCCAGTACGAAGCGCCCGCCCCCACGCGCGTCATCAGCAGCAGGCCCCCCGCGCACAGCAGCGGGCCGACGGTGAGCGGGATGCGCGGCCCGATGCGCTGGCCGAGCCGGCCGGAACGGGAGGAGAGCAGCAGCATCAGCACGGTCGTGGGCAGCAGCGCGGTGCCCGCCACCAGCGCGGACCAGCCGACCACCACCTGGAGCTGGATGACCCCGAGGAAGAAGAAGCCGCTGAACGCCGCGTAGACGAAGAACGTGACCGCGTTGACCGCCGAGAACATCCGGATCGAGAAGATCGACGGCGGCAGCATCGGATTCTCCCGCCGCCGCTCGACGGCGATGAACGCCACGCCCAGCAGCACGCCCGCCACCGCGGGCACGATCACCCACGGCGACACGCCCCGGTCCGGCGCGGCGATCAGCGCGTACGTCACCGCGCCGAGGGCCAGCGCGCCCAGCGTCGCGCCGAGCACGTCGAAGCGGCCGCGCGCGGCCGGGTCCCTCGTCTCCGGCACGTGCCGGAGGGCCACCGGCACGCAGACGGCGGCCACCGGCAGGTTGATCAGGAAGACCCAGCGCCAGCCGGGCCCGTCGACCAGCCAGCCGCCGACGAACGGCCCGACGGCGGCCGCCACCCCGCCCAGCCCCGACCAGGCGCCCACCGCGGCGGCCCGGTCGTCGGGATGGAAGACGGACTGGATCAGCGCCAGCGAACCCGGCGTGAGCAGTGCGCCACCCACCCCCTGCAACGCCCGCGCGGCGATCAGCACGTCCGCGTCCGGCGCCAGCCCGCACAGCAGGGAGGCGAGCGCGAACCACACCACGCCGATCACGAAGACCCGCCGCCGCCCGTACCGGTCGCCGAGCGCGCCGCCCAGCAGGATGAGCCCGGCGAGGGTGAGCATGTAGGCGTTGACGGTCCACTGGAGGGCGGCCAGCCCGACGTCGAAGTCCCGGCCGATGTGGGGCAGGGCGACGTTGACGACGGTGCTGTCGAGCAGCGCCATGCCCGAGCCGAGCACGGCCGTCAGCAGCACGGCGCGCCCGGCGGCTGTGCCGAGCCGTACGGCGGGGCCGGCGGCCGGGTCGGAGTCCCTCCGGACGGCGGAGTCGCTCATGACCGGATCATCCCTCGCCGGCGCCCGTCCGGCCATGCGAAAGGGCCCGGCGCGTGCCGGGCCCTTTCTTCCTGCCGTCGTGGGTTACTTCAGCTTCGTGCCGGTCGAGCGCAGGTCGGCGCACGCCTTGGTGACGCGCTCGGCCATGCCCGCCTCGGCCAGCTTGCCCCAGCTGCGCGGGTCGTAGGTCTTCTTGTCGCCGACCTCGCCGTCGACCTTCAGGACGCCGTCGTAGTTGCGGAACATGTGGGCCGCGACCGGGCGGGTGAAGGCGTACTGGGTGTCCGTGTCGAGGTTCATCTTCACGACGCCGTTCTCCAGCGCGGTGCGGATCTCCTCCTCCGTCGAGCCGGAGCCGCCGTGGAAGACGAAGTCGAACGGGTCCGCCTTGCCGAACCGCTCGGCGACACCCTGCTGGAGGTCCTTGAGGAGCTCGGGGCGCAGCACGACGTTGCCCGGCTTGTAGACGCCGTGGACGTTGCCGAAGGAGGCGGCCAGCAGGTAGCGGCCCTTCTCGCCCAGGCCCAGGGCCTCGGCGGTGCGGATCGCGTCCTCGACGGTGGTGTAGAGGTCGTCGTTGATCTCGTGGGAGACGCCGTCCTCCTCGCCGCCGGTCGGGGTGATCTCGACCTCAAGGATGATCTTGGCGGCGGCGGCCTTCGCGAGCAGCTCCTGGCCGATGGCCAGGTTGTCGGCGAGGGTCTCGGCCGAGCCGTCCCACATGTGGGACTGGAACAGCGGGTTCTCGCCCTTGGCGACGCGCTCGGCGGAGATGTCGAGCAGCGGACGGACGTAGCCGTCGAGCTTGTCCTTCGGGCAGTGGTCGGTGTGCAGCGCGATGTTCACCGGGTACTTCTTGGCGACGACGTGCGCGAACTCGGCGAGCGCGACCGCGCCGGAGACCATGTCCTTGCTGTACTGGCCGCCCAGGAACTCCGCACCACCGGTGGAGATCTGGATGATGCCGTCGCTCTCCGCCTCGGCGAAACCGCGCAGGGCCGCGTGCAGAGTCTGGGTCGAGGTCACATTGATGGCCGGGTAGGCGAACTTGCCTGCCTTCGCCCGGTCGAGCATCTCGTTGTAGACCTCGGGGGTTGCGATGGGCATCTGTCCGCTCCTTGTGATGTGCGGGTGGGCTGTTGTGCTGGGGCCCTGACCTAGGGGGCGACTGTCGCCGTCGACCCCATCTTTCCAGACTCCCCGGATTGCTCCACAGGGGCTCTGCGGGGGCCTCCGGCCGGGATGTGACGCGGGGGTGAGGTTTCACGTGAAACCTCGTGAAACCTCACCCCCGCGTCGCACAGTGCGGGCAAAGCCGCAGGTCAGGCCAGGTCCAGATCGTCCAGGGAGTAGCCGGTCACATAGCGCAGACCCGCGTCCGCGATGGCCTGCGAGGCCCCGCGGTCGACGATCGTGGCCACCGCGACGACCTCCGCGCCGGCCTCCCGGGCGGCGGTGACGGCGGTCAGCGGCGAGCCGCCGGTGGTGGAGGTGTCCTCGACCACCAGCACCCGGCGGCCCTTGATGTCCGGGCCCTCGATGCGGCGCTGCATGCCGTGGGTCTTCTGCGCCTTGCGGACCACGAACGCGTCCAGCTTGCGGCCGCGCGCGGCGGCGGCGTGCAGCATCGCGGAGGCGACCGGGTCGGCGCCCAGGGTGAGCCCGCCGACGGCGTCGTACTCCAGGTCGGCGGTGGCGTCCAGCATCACCTGACCGACCAGCGGCGCCGCCTCGGCGTCCAGGGTGATCCGGCGCAGGTCGATGTAGTAGTCGGCCTCCTTGCCGGAGGAGAGGGTCACCTTGCCGTGGATCACGGCCTTGTCCTTGATCTGCTGCAGCAGGGCGTCACGCACGTCGGTCATGGCCATGAGCTTATTGCCTGCCCGGCGGATCTTCGCCGGAGCTACGGCCGGCACGACACCGCCGGTCACAGGCTCCGCCAGGTCCACGTCGTGGCCACCTCCAGGGGGTCGATCGGCGTGACCAGGCGCGGCAGGGTGTTGAGCCCGTTCGGCGGGCCGGACTGCGGCTCGACGCAGACCGCCTCCGGCTGCTCGTCGTAGATCACCACCCACTCGGCGCGGCTGGTCACCTCGAGCTCCAGCGCACCGGGCCAGGTGAGCGTGGCGGCCACGCCGTCCGGCATCCCGAAGCAGTCGTCCCAGGGCCCGGGGCGCGGCTCGATACGGCGGCCGGTGGGCAGGTGGTCCTCGCCGCGCTCCTCCTGCCAGGCGGCGTGGAAGTCCAGCTCGACGTCCTTGCCGTCGCCGAGGTCGTCCCCGAGGTTGCGGCGGAACCAGGGGTGCCAGCCGGCCTGCGCGGGGAAGGAGTCGCCGTACGTCTCGACGCCCATGGTGAGCGTCAGGGAATCCGGGCCCAGTTCGACCACCTGGGTGACGCGACCCGGGTACGGCCACGGGTCGGCGAGGTCGTACGTGAACACGGCGGACGTCTCGTCCACGCGGGCGGTGCGCCAGGCGGCGTCGCGGCCGGTGCCGTGAATGGCGTGCGGGCCCGAGTTGACCGGCATCTGGTGCGTCATGGCGCCGTCGCGGAACCGGCCGTTCTCTATGCGGCCGCACCAGGGGACCATGGGGAAGGCGCCGTACCGTGCCCCTTGCCGGAGGAGCTCCGCTCCGTGGACCTGGAAGCTGGTGAGGCGGCAGCCGTTGTCGGGGTCGATCGTCACTGCGGCGTTGGCATGGGCCAGGTGAAGGGTCGTCACGTTCTCGACGATAGGGGTTCCTCCCCCGCCGGACCGGCCGGACGGCGCGCTACCGCCTGCGCCGCAGGACCCGGCCGACCACCACCGCGGAGGCCAGCGCCACGGCGGCCGCCGGCGCGGCCCAGCGGAGGGCCGCCGTGCCGTGGGAGGTCTCCGGCGCCGGGACCGGGGCGTAGCGGCCGCGCGGCGGCGCGTGGTCGACCTCCTCCGCGCTGCGGCCGATCATCGTGCGGCGCGCGTGGGCCGCCTCGGCCGGCGGCTCCTCGGGGTCGAGGGCCTCCTCCAGAGCGTTCTTCAGGCCGTCGTCGAGGCCCGCGTCGAGTTCCGCCTCCAGGTCCTCGGCGTCGGCCTCCGGGTCGGCCGGCTCGTCCGCCGGCGCCGTCCGGTACGCCGCCGCGTCGACGTCCGCGCGGAGCTCCTCCGCCAGGGCGGCGCCGAAGCGGTCGAGGAGGCGGCGCGCCGCGGCCTCGGCGGTCTTCTCGTCGAACTCCGCGAGCCGGCCGGCCCGGCCGGCGGTTCCGGTGCAGCTCAGGCGGGTGCCGCCGGGCATCTCCTCGGGCCGTACGCTCAGCGCGAGCGTCACCGCGCCCGAGCCCCGGACCTCCGTGCCCTCGCCCGTCAGCTCGTAGGCACCGGCCTGCTCGGTGAGGCGCAGGGCACCCCGGTAGGTGATCGTGGAGCCGCCGACGCGCAGGCGCAGACGTCCGGCGAGCGAGGTCGGCGACGTGCTGCCGGCGTCCGGCTGCAGGCCGGGGACGCACCGCGCCACGCGCGCCGTGTCAGAAAGGATCTTCCGCACCGCGTCGACGGGATACGGAACGAACACCTCATGCTCCATGGCATGCGAGCCTACCCACCGGGCCCCTCACCAGCACCGCCCCGGTCGAATCCGGTCGAACTTTCCGTCAGAAGCCGCAGACGTCACTCACCGACGGTGAAGCGCTCGCCGATGTGGTTGGCCTCTTCGATCTCGTCGACGAGGGCGACCGCGTAGTCCTCGGCGGAGATCCGGGACGTGCCGTCCTCCTTGACGACCAGATCGTCCAGGGCCGTGCGGTAGGTGCCCGTGCGCTCGCCGGGCGCGATGGACGCGGCGGGGCTGATGTTGGTCCAGCGGACGTCGGTGACCGTGCGGTAGTAGTCGAGCGCGTCGCCGTGCGCGTGCATGATCTGCTGGAGGAACTCCGGGATGCCCTCCGCGTCCCAGACCAGGCTGCCGTCGGGCTTGCGCAGGGAGCCCGCGCCGCCGACCGCGATCACCCGGGGAGCCGTCTCGCCGAGCGTGCGCACGCCCGCGACCAGGGACTTCGCGGCCGGTTCGATGGTGGCGAGGTGCCCGGGGCCGTCCCCGCCGCCCACCGCGCTGACGACGACGTCCTGGCCCTTGGCGACGGCGGCCACGGACGCGGGGTCCAGCACGTCACCGGTCGTCACCGTCAGGTTCTCGTGCTCCTCGGTGAGCTTCGCGGGGTCGCGGACGACGGCGGTCACCCGGTGTCCGCGATCGAGCGCCTCGCGCAGCACGCGGCTGCCGATCGTGCCGGTCGCACCGAAGAGGGCGATCTTCGCCATGACGGGCTCCTCACTCCGTGGCTCTACCCGTGGCTCTACGCCCACGCTAGGCGCGGTGCGGGCGCCCGGCACTCCGGCGGGTCCCGTCAGGGTTCGCCGTAGCGCGGGTGCATCAGTGTCGACGGGAGCAGTCCGGGCTGCCGGTGGGCGGCGGCCTCCCGTCCGTCCTGGTCGAGCTCCGCGGGGGTGAGGGACTGCAGGTACGGGCGCCGGGCGGGCAGCTCCAGGCGGGCGGGGGCGCGGGAGGCGAGCAGGAAGCCCCAGTCCTCGTGCGGCATGCCGTCCAGGCAGCAGCCCGTGACCCGGTAGGGCGCGGTGTCCAGGCCCACCGAGCGGAGGGTCGCGTCGACGGTCCAGAACGTGCGGGGGCGGGCGTCGAAGGCGCCGCCGTGCACGGCCAGCCGGCCACCGGGGGCGAGGGCGCGCGCGACGAGCCCGTAGAACTCCTGGGAGTACAGCTTGGCGCTGGGCGTGACCCCCGGATCGGGCAGATCGGAGAGCACCGCGTCGTACGGCCCGTCCGGGGCGTGCCGCGCGCGCAGCCAGTCGAAGGCGTCGGCGGTGACGACGCGGACCCGGCGGTCCCGGTAGGCGGCGTGGTTCAGACGGACCAGGTCGGGGTCGGTGCGGGCCAGCCGCAGCACGGCGGCGTCCAGCTCGACGACGGTCACCGAGACGACGTCGGGGTAGCGCAGGACCTCGCGCAGGGCCAGGCCGTCACCGCCGCCGAGGACGAGGACGTTCCGGTGCGGACCGGCCATGGCGGGGTGGACGAGGGCCTCGTGGTAGCGGACCTCGTCCCCCGCGCTGACCCGCAGCCGGCCGTCCATGAAGAGCGAGACCGGCCGGCCGCTCCCCCCGCCGCCGGTGAGGACGACCTCCTGGACGTCGCTCTGCACGGCGACCCGGACGTCCGCGCCGTACACGGCCTGCCGCGCGGCACGCTCGAAGGAGCCGCTGAGCACCGAGCAGACGGCGAGCAGGACCAGCACCAGGGCGTTGACCGTGACCAGCACCCAGCGGGCCCGCGCCGACAGGTCGCGGCGGAAGAGCCAGAGCACCAGGACCCCGCCCGCCACCGCGTTGACCGCGCCGGTCACCAGGGCGCCCGTCAGCTGTCCGAGGACGGGCAGCAGCAGGAAGGGGAAGGCCAGACCGCCGACCAGGGCACCGACGTAGTCGGCGGCGAAGAGATCGGCGACGGCGCCGCCCGCGTCCTGGCGGCGGATGCGCTGGATGAGGGTCATCAGCAGCGGCACCTCCGCGCCGATGAGCACCCCGATCGCCAGCGAGAAGACCACCAGCGCCGGCCGCGCCAGCCCGTACCAGGCGAAGCATGCGTACAGCGCCATGGCGGACAGACCGCCGAGCAGGGCGAGCACCGCCTCGACGGCCGCGAAGCCGGCGGCGGCGCGGCGCCGCAGCCGCTTGGCGAGCAGCGAGCCGACGCCCATGGCGAAGACCATCACCGACAGCACGACGGACGCCTGGGTGACGGAGTCACCGAGCAAGTACGAGGCCAGCGCGACCAGTTCGAGCTCGTACACCAGGCCACAGGCCGCGCAGACGAAGACCGTCGTCAGGACAAGAAGGCGGCCGAGCCCGGCCGGTACGGGCAGCCGCGCTGGTGCCGGGCTTGGTACCGGGCTGGAGACCATGCCGGAACGCTACGTCACGGTCCGCCGCCCCCTTGTCACCCACACGAGGGCTTTGCTCACGCGCTCGGGTGACTTGGCGTGTCCTCCGGCCGTCCGGGGCAGCCTCATTGCAGGGGCGCGGCCACCCTGAGGCCCACCCGTGTGCGGGTGGCGACCAGCCGTCCTTCCTGCGGATACGCGTGCCAGGTGCGCCAGGTGACCTGGCCGTCGTGCCGCTGGGCGAGCAGCGCGGTGAAGGCGTGCGGGCTGCCGGGGAAGGTGCCGGCCAGCCCCTGGGGGTGCTCGGCCACCAGCGCGAGGAGCTCCTGCGCGCGCCCCGCGAAGGAGCTGTGCGAGAGCGTCTCGACGCGCGCGGCGAACTCGTATTCCCATGCGCCGACACGCTTGGAGACGCCGAGCGGAAGGGGGGTGCTGCTGCCGGGTATGCAGGCGACCGTCTCCGAACAGGAGCCTCCGTCCTCTTCGAGCAGGACCTGGTGCGAGGCGCCGAGCAGCCGCAACTGCACGGCGGAGTCCTTCAGTTGCAGGTCGAGCACCGCCAGCGCGGGAAGCGGCTCCTTGCCCAGGCACCAGGCGAGGTCGGCGGCGCGGGTATCGGTGTAGGTGGTCTTGAGGGTGGTGAGCATGGGTCGGCTCCGCGAGCGAGCAGTGGAGGGTGGGCCGGCCCGCCCCGGAGAGGAACGGATGACGCGTTCCTCGCGAGTGCGCCGGCTCATGCCCACATGGGAGGCCCTCGGTCTCGGAGGCTGTAATTCCGACGAATCCGAGGAAGTTGTCTCTGAACGTGGCTCTGGATGAGAGGGAATCATGAAATGCGCGGCGCTCACAGCGTTTTTACCCATCATCTTCTGGATTCCATCCACGCGAGCGCCTTGCAGTTCACATGTTCACCATCCCGGCGCCCGGCGGCCCTCGCGTTCTCCGCCGGACGCATATGCGGCCGGAATGCGGGCGTACGGGGAAGGCGTGCCTTCTTAGGTTCGGCTTCCCTATGGCCTGCGCTTCAGCGGGTGCTTCAGACGGCGCTTACCAGCCTCTCCACGGCTTCGCACAGTGACTTCTCGCTCCGGCAAAAGGAGAAACGCACCAGATGAGTGGGGGCGCCGGGGCGCACATAGAAGGCGGACGTCGGAATTGCCACCACCCCGGCGCGTGCGGGGAGTTCACGGCAGAAACGCGCGCCGTCCGCATGCCCCCACGCGCGGATGTCCGCCTGGACGAAATATCCGGCGTCCGCACGGCAGGGGCGCAGACCCGCCCGCGCGAGCCCCTCGCTCAGCAGATCGCGATGCCGGCGCAACGTGCCCCTGAGCTCTGCCGCCCACTCCTCCACGCCCCCCAGCGCTCGCGCGAGCGCTTCCTGGTACGGCGTCCCGGACGCGTAGGTGAGGAATTGTTTCGCCGCCCCGACGGCGGCGACCAGCCGGGCCGGGCCGCAGACCCAGCCGATCTTCCAGCCGGTCACGTTGAACGTCTTGCCCGCCGACGACACGGTCAGCGTCCGCTCGCGCATCCCGGGCAGCGCGGCGATCGTCCGGTGCGCGCCCGGGCCGCCGTCCGGCCCGTCGTACACGAGGTGCTCGTAGACCTCGTCCGTCACCACCGTCAGATCGTGCTCACGGCACACGTCGGCGACGGCGTCGAGCTCCTCGGCGGTGAACACCTTGCCGGTGGGGTTGTGCGGCGTGTTGAGCACGAGGACGCGGGTGCGCGGGGTGACGGCCGCGCGCAGCGCGTCCGGGTCCAGCACGAAGCCTCCCCCAGAGCTGGACGCCTGGGGGGACCCCCATCCCTCCTCGGCGAGCGGCACCCCGACCAGCCGGGCGCCCGCGAACCGGGCCCCTGCCGGGTAGGCGTCGTAGCAGGGGTCGAAGGCCAGCACCTCGTCGCCCGGGTCGCACAGCGCGAGCAGCGCGGCCGCCAGCGCCTCGGTGGCCCCGGTGGTCACCAGGACCTCGCCCTGCGGCGCGTACTCCAGCCCGTAGCGGCGCAGCTGGTGGGCGGCGATCGCCTCGCGCAGGGCGGGGAAGCCCTGCGCGGGCGGGTACTGATTGCCGCCCGCGAGGACCGCCGCGGCGACCTCCTCCAGCAACGCGCGCGGCGCGCCGAGCTCGGGCACGCCCTGGCCGAGGTTGACGGCACCGGTGCGTCTGGCGAGCTCGGTCATCTCGGTGAAGACGGAGGTCCCCAGACCCTGCACACGTTCCGCGGTACTCATGTGTTCCCCTCCCTGTTCGATGCGTGGATCTTTCCCCTGCCCCGCCTCTTCCCGAAACCGGGGGCTCCGCCCCCCAGACCCCGGACCGCGCCGACGCGCGGTGTCCTCGAACGCCGGACGGGCTGGATCGTTGTGCACCCGAGCGGGTGGAACCCGCGCCCCCTACGGGCGCTGCTCACCGCGCGCGCGACGCGCGAGAACGCATGGTCGGTATGCCGAGATCCCCACAGCACCCTCACCGGAGGTGCCCCGTGTCCGCCGACACCGTCGTGCCCATCCGCGCCCCGGATCCGCGCCGCGCCGCGCGGAACCGGCGCCGGATCCAGCGCTACGAGCGCGTGCGCGCGGCCCTGCGCCGTGCCGCGCCCGCGCTGGCGCTGTACGCGGCCGCCCGGCTGACCGGCATGTCGCTGATGGCCGCCTGGGCCTGGTGGGTCGGCCGCCACCCCCGCACGCTCCTCGGCCACTCCTGGGACGGGATCTGGTACGCCGGGATCGCCCGGCACGGCTACGGCCTCGTCGTGCCGTCGGCCACCAGCAAGGGCGTCATCTTCAAGGACGTCGCGTTCTTCCCGCTCTTCCCCGGCCTGACCCGTGCCGTGTCCACCGTCCTGCCGGTCGGGGTGGTCACCGCCGGACTGCTCGTCGCCTGGCTGTCGGCGGGAGCCGCCGCGTGGGGCGTGTATGCGGTCGGCGAGCGGCTGCACGGGCGGCGCGTGGGGACCCTGCTCGTCGTGGTGTGGGGCCTGCTGCCGCACGCGATCGTGCTGTCGATGGCGTACACCGAGTCCCTGATGACCGCCCTCGCGGCCTGGTCGCTCTACGCCACGCTCACCGGCCGCCGGCTCTGGGCCGGCGTCCTCGGACTCCTCGCGGGCCTCTCCCGCCCCAACGGCATCGCCGTCGCCGCGGCGATCGCCTGTGCGACCGCGCTCGCGCTGCGGCGCGAGCCGCGCCTGTGGCGCGACTGGCGCCTGTGGACGGGTCTGGTGCTCGCCCCGGTCGGCTGGGCGGGCTACGTGGTGTGGGCGGGGCTGTACGCCCAGGGCAGCCCGTTCGGCTACTTCGAGGTGCAGCGGCTGTGGGGCTCGCGCTTCGACTTCGGCCAGGGCGCGTTCACGTTCATCCGCCATCTGATCACCGGGCGGGACGTCATGGCGTACTACATGTCCTTCGCCGTGCTCGTCGTCGCCCTCGTCGCGCTGGCCTTCCTGATCGTCGAGCGGCCCCCCGCGCCACTGCTGGTGTACACGATCGTCCTCGCCCTGATCGCCGTCGGCGGCTCCGCCTACTTCGCGTCCAAGCCGCGCTTCCTGCTGCCCGCCTTCCCGCTGCTGCTGCCCGCGGCCCTGGCAATGGCCAGAGCCCGGCAGCGCGTCGTCGTCGTGACGATCGGCGCGCTGGCCGGGCTCTCGTTCTTCTACGGAACGTATCTGGTGGCGGTGGGCCGCCTTCCGATGTGAGGCGGTGAGGCGGTCAGGCCTCGTCGTCCGGCTTGTCGTCACCGGACTCGATGTCGGCCTCCAGGCCGAGCTGCTCGACGAGCCACTTGTCGAACTCGATCGAGGCCCGCACCCAGCTGACCGTGCTGGACACGAAGTGCTCCAGGGAGACCCCCACGCCGATCAGCATCTGCGCCTCGCCGATCAGGCGGACGGTGCCGTCGTCGTGCGTGTGGGTGTAGACCTTCGGCCAGAGCGTGCGCCGGTTCCAGTCGTCGATCACCTCGAGAAGCTTCGTCTTCTCGTCGATCCCGTGCGGCCGGTCGTAGAACGTCCGCACGGAGAAGACCTGCTGCTCCTCCTCGCCACGGAACATGAAGTACGTCCGGAACAGCTCCCACGGCGCGGCGAGGTCACCCTCGTCGTCGACGACGTACTTCAGCTCCATCTGGTCCAGAAGCTGCTTGACCAGGTCCTGGTCGGGGATGACGGGGCCGGTCGGGCCCGTCTCGTGCGGCTCGGGCTGGCCCCCGAAATTCGGAATCGAGGACGGGTCGATGCTCACCGTGATTTTCCCTTCGTACGGTCTCTGGCCATCCTCCCTCACACCTCCCGGATCGCCGCAACCCCTCCGCTCCCGGCGGAACCGGGAACGGAGGGGCGAGGGGGCCCTCAGGCCGCCTGCGGCTGCCGCTCCGCCGCCGTCACCGTCAGGCCCTCGCCGGAACCCGGCACGCGGTCGACGCGGACCGTGTCGCCGTCGCGGACGTGACCGCCCAGGATCGCCCGGGCGAGCTGGTCGCCGATCGCCGTCTGGACCAGCCGGCGCAGCGGCCGCGCGCCGTACGTGACGTCCGGTGCGGCGCCGTCCCCGGCACCCTCGTGGCCCAGGGCCGCCAGCCAGCGCAGGGCGGCCTCGGTGACGTCCAGCGTGAGCCGCCGGTCGGCCAGCCGGCGCTGGAGGTGCCCGATCTGGATCTCCGCGATCCGCTCCAGCTGCTCGGCGCCGAGCGGGTGGAAGACGACGATGTCGTCGAGCCGGTTGAGGAACTCGGGCCGGAAGGAGGCCCGTACGGTCTCCAGCACCCGCTCCTTCTTCTGCTCCTCCTTCAGCAGCGGATCGACCAGGAAGGTCGAGCCCAGGTTCGAGGTCAGGATCAGGATGGTGTTCCGGAAGTCCACCGTCCGGCCCTGGCCGTCGGTGAGCCGGCCGTCGTCGAGGACCTGGAGCAGGATGTCGAAGACCTCGTGATGGGCCTTCTCCACCTCGTCCAGCAGGATCACGCTGTACGGCCGGCGGCGCACCGCCTCCGTCAGCTGACCGCCCTCCTCGTACCCGACGTAGCCGGGCGGCGCTCCGACCAGACGGGCCACCGAGTGCTTCTCGCTGTACTCGCTCATGTCGATGCGGACCATCGCCCGCTCGTCGTCGAAGAGGAAGTCGGCGAGCGCCTTGGCCAGCTCGGTCTTGCCGACGCCGGTCGGGCCGAGGAAGAGGAACGAGCCGGTCGGCCGGTCGGGGTCGGCGATGCCCGCCCGGGACCGGCGCACGGCGTCCGAGACGGCCCGGACGGCCTCGGCCTGCCCGATCAGCCGCTTGCCGATCTCGTCCTCCATGCGCAGCAGCTTCTGCGTCTCGCCCTCCAGCAGACGGCCCGCCGGAATGCCGGTCCAGGAGGCGACGACGTCGGCGATGTCGTCCGGGCCGACCTCCTCCTTGACCATGAGGTCCTTGGCGGCGGCCTCCTGCTCCGCCTCCGCCTCGGCCTGCGCGGCCTCCTCCAGCTCCCGCTCGACGCCCGGGATCTCCCCGTACAGCAGCTTGGACGCGGTGTCGAAGTCGCCGTCGCGCTGGGCGCGCTCGGCCTGCACCCGCAGGTCGTCCAGGCGCTCCTTCAGCTCACCGACCCGGTTGAGGGACTGCTTCTCCTTCTCCCAGCGCGCCGTGAGCCCGCGCAGCTCCTCCTCCTTGTCGGCGAGGTCGCGCCGCAGCTTGGCCAGCCGCTCCTTGCTCGCCTCGTCCGTCTCGTTGCGCAGGGCCAGCTCCTCCATCTTCAGCCGGTTGACGGCGCGCTGGAGCTCGTCGATCTCGACGGGCGAGGAGTCGATCTCCATACGCAGCCGGGACGCGGCCTCGTCGACGAGGTCGATGGCCTTGTCCGGCAGGAAGCGGGAGGTGATGTAGCGGTCGGAGAGCGTCGCCGCCGCGACCAGCGCCGAGTCCGCGATCTGCACCTTGTGGTGCGCCTCGTAGCGGCCCTTGAGCCCGCGCAGGATCGCGATCGAGTCCTCCACGGACGGCTCCGCGACCAGCACCTGCTGGAAGCGGCGCTCCAGCGCCGGGTCCTTCTCGATGCGCTCGCGGTACTCGTCGAGCGTCGTCGCGCCGACCATGCGCAGCTCGCCGCGGGCCAGCATCGGCTTGAGCATGTTCCCGGCGTCCATCGCGGAATCCCCGCCGGCCCCGGCCCCCACCACCGTGTGCAGCTCGTCGATAAAGGTGATGATCTGCCCCTCGCTGGCCTTGATCTCCGCCAGCACGGTCTTCAGCCGCTCCTCGAACTCGCCGCGGTACTTCGCACCCGCGACCATCGCGCCGAGGTCGAGCGCCACCAGCCGCTTGTTCTTGAGCGACTCCGGCACGTCGCCCTTCACTATCCGCTGCGCGAGCCCCTCGACGACGGCCGTCTTGCCGACGCCGGGCTCGCCGATCAGCACCGGGTTGTTCTTGGTGCGCCGCGAGAGCACCTGGACCACGCGCCGGATCTCGTGGTCCCGCCCGATGACGGGGTCGAGCTTGCCCTCGCGCGCGGCGGCGGTGAAGTCCGTGCCGAACTTCTCCAGCGCCTTGTACGTGCCCTCCGGATCGGGTGTCGTCACCCGCTGGCCTCCTCGTGCCTTCTCGAACGCCGTCAGCAGCTTCTCCGCCGACGCGCCCTGCTCCGCCAGCAGCTCCCCGGTGCGCCCGCCCTTCGCGGCGAGCCCCATCAGCAGATGCTCGGTCGAGATGTACTCGTCGCCCAGGGCCCGCGCCCGCTCGGCGGCGTCCGCCAGCGCGGCCATCAGCTCCCGGTTCGGCTGCGGCGGCGCGACGGTCGACCCCTGCACGCTCGGCAGCCCGGCCAGCACCCGCTCGGCCCCCGACCGCAGCGCGGCGGCGTCCGCCTCCACGGCGGCCAGCAGGTCCATCACGTTCTCGTTGTCCTGCCCCGCGAGCAGCGCGAGCAGCAGATGCGCGGGCGTCATATCGGCATGCCCGGCCGACACGGCCCGATCATTGGCGGCGCTCAGCGCCTCACGGCTCTTGTTGGTCAGCTCGGCATCCACGGCCTCGGGCTCCTCCTGCTCCGTCACTGCGATTGCTTCGTGGAACGTGCGATAAGTTGAGTCTATTCCACTCAACCCGTAGGGCGGGAGCCCCCTCTTCCGAGTGAACCGGGCGGCACGCGCCCCCGCCACCGCAGACGAGGACCGAGGACCGGGTTCTGCGGCTGAAGCCGCGCACTACCCTGACCCACATGGCCCAGGACCTCACCAGCCCCGACCCCGCCTACCTCGCCTTCTGGCGCGAGCGCCACGTCTGCACCCTCACCACCCTCCGCCCCGACGGCACCCCGCACGTCGTGCCCGTCGGCGTCACGTACGACCCCGAAGCGCGCATCGCCCGCGTCATCACCGACAAGGCCAGCCGCAAGGTCGCCAACGTCCAGGCCGCCGCCGGCCCGGAGGGCGCGCGGGTGGCCGTCTGCCAGCTGGAGGGCAAGCGCTGGGCCACGCTGGAGGGCCGGGCCGTCGTCCGCACCGAGCCGGACGTCGTCGCCGACGCGGTGGAGCGGTACGCGGTCCGCTACGGGCGCACCCCGCGCCCGAACCCCACCCGCGTCGTCATCGAGATCGCGGTGACGAAGGCGCTGGGGCGGGGCTGACCCCCAGCGCACCGCAGATGTCGCGGATCATCACGTCCGGCCGGCGGAACACATCCACCGCCGTGAACCGCAGGATCCGCCGCACCTCCGGGCACGCGGACAGATCGTTGAACCGGGCCGTGTCCCGCTGGTGCTGCGCCCTGCTTCCGTGCCACGCGTACCCCTCGATCTCCACGACCAGCCCCTGTGCCCGGAAGAAGAAGTCCGGGTACGCTCGGCGCCCGCTGGGCGCGACCAGCAGGACCTGCGTCTCCGGGTAGAGCCCGGCGTCGTGCATCCGCAGCCGCGCCACCGTTTCCGCGGGCGACCCGGCCCGGGGATCCGCCAGCGCCAGCCACTCCAGGCCCGTCCTGGCCCCGCGGCTGGACGAGGACGTGCGCGTAGAGCAGCTGCCGCAGCCGCTGCGCGGCGCGCGACAGGCCGGCCCGGACACGCGGCGGGCCGGAGCGCGCGGGT
>NZ_JBFAPH010000151.1:0-15612 GCF_040675635.1 Streptomyces sp. NPDC049577 | reverse complement strand
GGCCATGACGCAGAGCCCGGAGGAGGCCACGGCGGCCGCCGAAGCGGTGGCCCAGACACGGGAGAGGCTGGCTGAGTTGAACCTGCGGCACGACGTGGTCGAGGCGAACCTGCGCGGCGAGGACGGCAGCCGCATCATGCAGGCGGCACAGCTGCGGGAGAGCCTAGATCAGGGATGGTGGGAGACGGCCGGCACCCGGGAGATAGCCGGTGTGTGGGATCACGTGGACGCCTGGCCGGACAGCGCGGGCAAGCTGGTCGCGCAGGCGCACCTGCGCACCGGGATCCTGCGCGCGCACGGCGTGACGGCACCGACCGGCGCG
The DNA here is from genome assembly GCF_040675635.1 of Streptomyces sp. NPDC049577. Taxonomy (NCBI): domain Bacteria; kingdom Bacillati; phylum Actinomycetota; class Actinomycetes; order Kitasatosporales; family Streptomycetaceae; genus Streptomyces; species Streptomyces sp. NPDC049577. Next base: position 15,290 of record NZ_JBFAPH010000151.1, on the reverse strand, counting down.
AGCGGGCTCGACGTCGCCGCAGCGATTGAGAAGGCCCGTGGCGCCCGTGAGACGGACCTGCCGGAGGACGAGCAGGAGAAGAAGCTGCGGCAGCGGTCGCGTGGCGAGGAGGCCGCCGCTACGGCGTCGACGGAGCGGGCCGAGGGCATGGCCGCCGCGGGCGAGCCGGCGAGCGATGTGCGTGCGGAGGCCGGGCACGCGGCCGACATGCAGGCGGCCGCCTCGCAGGATCGCGAGGCGGCCGCGGCATTGGCGGGGATGGGTGACCGCGAGGCGGCGGATGCCGTCGCGGTCGCCGCGGAGGCGTTCTCCGGAACCCCGTCGTCACGGCTTGCTGCTAGCCGGGCGAAGGTGCGGTCGCAGCGGCCGCGGCCGAAGGCGCAGTCGCGGGACCAGGAGCGGGGTCGCGGGGGTCGCTGAACGCCGAGCCGAGCCACAGGTCGGGGTCGGAGTCGGCCAGCGGCAGCGGCTCCAGGGCACGGTGTTCGCCGGGCTTGCACGCCATGAATGGCCCGGAGTCCTTCGACATCAGCACGGCGAGCTGCGGGTCGCAGTGGTAGAGCCACCAGTTCGACATCGTGCTCTCCGCGACTGCCTTCTCCCACTCCTGCCACATCGCGTTGAGCCGGGAGACCGCTTCGGCGTGGCGGTACCACTGCGAGCACCAGGTCAGGGAGCCCCCGAAGCGCCGCCGGATGACCTGCGCGAGGTGCTTGCGCAGCCAGGTCTCCAGGTCCGCGTAGACGGGCTTCGGCGCCTCCTGCTCGCCCCCTGCGGGGTTCGCCACAGCGGGCCCCGAGGCAGAGCCGGACTCGTCCTCGTCGAGGGCGGGCCCGGGCTCCCAGTCGTCGTCATCGACCACCATCACGAGCCTCCCGCGTCGTCTTCGTCGTCCACGATGAGCTCGTGCTTGGGCAGCTCCTCCGGCGGCGCGTACTGCGCCAGGGAGGCCCGCACTGTCTCCGCGTGCGGGCCGTTCTGCCACGGCTCGGTCTCGATGAGCACCGGCCGGGTACCGGAGGCGAACAGCAGCGCGCGGCCGCGGGGGAGTGCGGCGAGGTCGGAGACCTCCAGGATCTTCTCGACGCGGGTGGAGACCGATGTCGAGGTGGAGCGGCCGGAGCCACGCTGGATGCTCAGGCTCGTCGTCTCCGGCTCGAAGTCACCGAGCAGCTGCGAGAGGTCGCTGAGGAACTGGATCTCGCTCACGCCGCCGCCGTAGACCCGGATGTTCGACGCGCTCCAGAGTTTCTTCATGCCGTACTCGCCCCACACGACGACGCCCTGGGCCCAGGACTGGAGGATCGTCATCAGCGGGATGCCGCGCGAGCCGTAGTGGCTGTACAAGTCCGGCAGCTCTTTCCAGCGGCAGACGTTGGCGGCTTCGTCGAGGACGCCGAGCATCGGGGTGCGCAGGCGGCCGCCGGGGCTGCGGGTGGCGAGCTCTTCGGCTGCCTCGATCGTGGCGACCGTCAGCGCGGTCACCAGCGGGCCGGCGGTGCCCTGGCCCTCGCGGGAGAGGGAGTACAGCGTGCCCTTGCCCGCGACGAAGTCGTGCGGATTGAACTCCGGCCGGTCGGGCTGGTTGGGGTCCGGGGTGACCCACCGGGTGATGGCCGGATTGACGAGGAAGCCGATGCTCTTCTTCGCGGTGCCATACACGCCGGCGCGCTGCTTGTCCGGCGAGTTGATCACGCCCTGGACTCCGTCGGCCGGGAGGTCGTGCCCGGCCGCGCGCAGGATGTCCACCGGGGTGGTGTCCGTCGGGTCCGACACCCACGAGTACAGCTTGGTGATGGGCTCCTTGGCCTCGGTGGCGGCCAGGATGAGGAAGGACAGCAGGGCCTGCCCTTCGGGGTCGAAGAAGGCGTCCGTCTTGGCGTCCGGCTCCTTGCTGTACGCCGCGAAGACAGCCGCGAGCTTGACGGCCTTCTCGATGTCGGTGACGTACGAGAGCGGGTTCCACCACCAGGTGGGGGGTTCCTCGGCGACCCGCTGCGGGTCGAAGATCCACACATCACCGGCTTTGTTCCGGGCCAGTCGGGTGGCGTCGACGATGTCGCGCTTGTTCGACGTGACCAGCACGGCGCCGGGCGCGTCGAGGATCGCGGGAATCGCGCGGCTGGTGGTCTTGCCTGTGCGCGGCCCCCACACGTCAATGTGCATGTCTTCCCACGAGCCGTACAGCGGCTGCCCGGTGTTGCGGGCCCGGCCGATGCGCACGCCGGGGTGGGTGGCGGGGGCGCCGAGCCGGGCCGCGGTGGCGGCCGCGCCCTGGCGGGAGAGGGCGGTCTGTTCCTTGCGGGTGGCCAGGTGGCGGGCGGCGGCGTCCACGCCCGGCCGGGGCTGGCTGAAGCGGCGCGCCAGCAGCCACACGGCGAAGGCCAGCGCGGCGACGACGACTACCTCCGTCACCGCGATGACGGTGGCCATCGTGCCTGGCCACCTCTCCTTGCCGGAGGCCAGGTTGATGACGGCGGCGAAGGGGTTGCCGCTGGGTGCGGGCCGGTCGCTGAGGGTGGCGCCGGCGAGCATGGCCAGCCACGTCCCGAGCACCAGCGCGATGATGGTGCCCAGGGCGGCCACCATCAGGTACGGCGTGATGTCGGAGGGGCCGCGCTTGTTGCGGGTGACGCTCACCGGCCACCTCCCGGCATGTCCCAGCGTTTGTTGGTGTTGTTGACCGCCAGCTCCGCCTGGGTCAGCTCGACGTGGAAGGGGATGCCGGGCCGGCCGCCGACCTTGACGAGGAACTTGCCGCGGCCGGGCGGGTCGGCCTCGCGGCCGCGCAGGGAGTCCCAGGACGGCGGGGTGGACCAGTCCACGATCATGCGCTGTTCGCGCTGGGACATGTTGACCACCTGCGTCAGCGACGGCATTTCCGCCTGCGGCAGTCCGCCGCAGATGACCATGCCGGCGCGCTCGGCGAAGCCGCGGGCCTTGAGCCGGTCGGCCTCGTCCGGCAGGGCCAGGAGGTCGGCCATGGTGTGGGTGATCATCAGCTGTCCGATGCCGTGCTGCCGGTTGAGGCGGGTGAGGGCGTCGACGCGGTCGACCAGGCCCTTGCCCGCGCGCAGGACGCGCCACAGCTCGTCGAGGACGACGAAGAAGTGCCGTTGCGGGGCGAGGCCGGCATCGGCGAGGGCGTGCGCGGCCTCGATGGCGCCGAAACCGTCGGACCAGCAGGCGAGGAGGACGGCGGCCTGGAGCTCGGCGTCGGCGTCGTCGATGCCGGAGATGTCGATGCACACGCCGCCGGGTGCGTCGAGGCTGATCGGGTTGGAGGTGGGCCGGGCGAAGGCCTCACCCATGGGCCCGTCGAGCAGGCCCAGCAGGGAGGCGTGCAGCCCGTCGACCGCCGTGCGGTACCGCTCTTCGCTGCCGCGGGCGAGGGTGACGTTGCGCAGGGCCTCGGGCCCCTGGTCGATCACCTTGATCAGGTCCGGCAGGATCGGCACGCCGTCGTGCCGCTCTTCCAGCAGGCGCAGGGCGGTGTTGATGACGGTGCGCTCCTGGTCGACGACCGGGACGCCGCGCAGGATCGTCACCAGCGCGGTCACCATGTTCAGTCGGCGGCCGCGGCCCTGGGCGAGGAGGTGCTCGCGGGCCTCTCCGGAGAGTTTGGCCGCCGCGGCGGCGGTCTCGCCGGGGTCTAGCACGTTGAGGGAGCCCAGGCCACGGCCGAGTTTGACGATCTGGCCGCCCATCGCGCGGACGAGGTCGACGTAGTCGGGCTTGAGGTCGCCCAGGACCATCGGGTAGACGCCGTATCCGGCCAGGCCGAGTACGAGGCGCCGGCTGAGTGTGGATTTGCCCAGGCCTGGTTTGCCGAGCAGCAGTCCGGACGGATTGTGGATCAGCCCGGCCCGCTGAAACCAGGAGATCGGGTCCATGCACAAGGTGGCGCCGGACTCCAGGACGCGGCCGACGGGCACCCCGCGCATGGGGGTGCCGCTGCCGGCCGCCCACGGCCACAGGCCGCAGACCTGGACGGTCGTGCCGCGCCACTCCGGGGGCGCCTCCACCAGGGAGGCTTTGCCCCCGCCCCGGCCCGGGAAGCCGCGCAGGCCGGGTCTGCGGATGCGGGCGGTGAGCATCTTCTGCTTCGCCATGGTCCCTCCTTCCTAGGAGGCGTCGCGGATGGCCTGCGGCACGCGCAGGTGGTCGGGCAGGACGATCCCGATCGGCAGCGCCGCGGCGAACGCAGCCGCCTGCGAGCCGTACATCCGGCGCAGCTGCACGCGGGCCGGAGGCGCGAGGACGTCCACCGCCGCCGCGGCGGTCGGCAGCTCCTCCAGGCTGTTGACGGTCGCGGTCACGAGCATCGCGAACCGGGTCAGCCCGGCCCCCTTGGCCTCTTCGCGGGCGGACTGCTCGGCGGCGGCCACCGCCACGGTGTCGCGCGCGTTGGGCTTGGCGCCGCCCACCCGGAAGCGGGCGTCGCGCCGGTCGCGCTCGACGAGCTGGGCCGCGGTCGCCGGGTCGTGAGGCCGGTAATGGAGCGTCACGCGCTTGCGGGCGATGTCGCGGTGCGGGGCCAGCAGCCCGGTCAGCACGCTGGAGAGCACCTCTCCGCGCGGTGCCTCGCTCATCCCCCAGGTGATCGAGGCCGCCGAGTCGTGGACGTAGTGCCCCCACGACTCCTGCGCGGCGACCGGCCCGGCGTCCGCCCAGGTGAGACCGGAGCCGCCGGTGGCCTGGGACTGCTCGATGAGGACCTGCACGGTCGGGTCGTAGGCGACCCGGACCATCTCGGCGAGCTGCTGCGCGGTCATCGGCCGGGCCTCACCGGCCCCGGTCATGCCCAGGTGAGAGGACAGCCCCGGCAGGCGCGTGCCGATCTCGCGCGCCATCTCCGCGTGGTCGCGCCGCTTGGCCCCCGGGCGCGGGGCCGCCGAGTACGTCACCGACACCCGCGCGTTGACCAGGGCCGAACCCGCCGGGTAGGTGTTCACCACCTCGCGCAGGACCTCCTGCGCCAAGGTGGGGGCCGAAGCCTTGAGCTGGCCCTCGACCTCGCGGGCGAGCCGCGTGCCCGGGTCGGGCGCCGTCTCGACCGAGACGGAGGCCGCCACCAGGGCCGGCTCGTGCGCGAGGCTGGCGAGCCACGAGCCCCAGTAGGCGACCCAGGTGTCCACCTGGTCGGTGTCCACCAGCGCCGCGCCGTCCGCACCGCACTCGAAGACGGCCGTGTAGTGGCCGGTCGAGGGGACCTCGATCAGGCCGAACGGACGGCCGTAGGAGTCCTCGGCCGAGTAGACCGTGGACGCGGCCGCAAGTCCCGGCAGACGGAACGTTCCGTGCGCGGTCGTGCCCAGGGGGCCGGAGCGGTAGATGTGCTGGCCGGCCGAGCGGCCCCGGCGCCAGGCCATGCGTGCGATCAAGCGCTGCAACAGAGTCCTTCCATGCCGGTCCTTGAACAGCAGCGGTGCGAGGGTGAGCCCGAGGAGGAGCAGGACGATCAGGCCGGCGACGAGGGAGAACATCATCGCCAGGACGGCGACGACCAGGCCGCCGAGGAGCAGGATCGTTCCGGCGAGCCCGAGCTGGCCGATGCCCGGCGACGTCGGCCGCCGCCAATTGCCGTAGGTGCGTTCGGTCACGTCACGCGCCACTGGGACCGTCCTCTCCGGCCGAGCCCTCGATCGCGCCCTGCGCCGCCTCCTTGGCCTGTCCGGCCTTCTGGAGCGCCACCCCGGCGCCCATACCGACCGCACCGCCAGCAGCACCCGCGCCCGCACCGCCGGCAGCGGCGCCCCCACCGGCCCCCTGTGGCCCACCGGCCGGGACAGGCGGTGCCCCCTGGCCGCCGGTCGGGTCCTGCCCGCCGTCGCCACCGGCCGGCGGTGCACCGCCCGAGGGCCCCTGAGAGCCCGTCGGATCGTCGCCCGGACCACTGCCCCCGCTGGCGGCCGTGTTGGCCGACCCCGAGGGCCCGCCGCCAGGCGGCGGTGGGGGCGGACCGTCCGGCGGCGGGCCCCCGCCCGGGCCGCCAGCGCCGCTCCCGCCACCGGAGCCGCCACCCGCGCCAGTGCGGGCCGCCAGCATCCGTGCGCCCATGGCGACACCCGCACCGGCCAGCGCCATGCCCGCGCCCGTGCCGGAGCCGGTGGTCGCGGAGACCGCGGGCACGATGAACCGCATCAGCGCCGGGAGCGCGGCCACAGCCATGATGATCATCATGAGCCCGGCCAGCACGCTGGTGATGTCGTCCTGCTTCATGCTCACGATGGCGTAGGCGTAGATCGTCGCAGCGACCGGTTTATAAGCGACATAGGCAATCAGCCAGCCGATCGCCTTTTTGTACATGGACTTCCCGTTTTCCGTCCCGGAAAGGGAAGCAGCTATGGGGAGTGTTCCGACGAGGAGGCCGATCATCGCGTACCGGACAAGCATCAGGAGCAGCTGGATGATGCACGAGATGATGCCAAAAAGGCCCACCACGATGACGAGGAACGAGGCCATGTTGGTCGTGGAAAGGACCGTCAGGTTTTTCATGGCCGCGCCGAATTCCGAGGAGCCGGAGGTAGAAAGTTTGGAGCCGCCGCCGGCATTGACGTCGAGAGCCTTTTCAAGGATCCAGGTCGAGAAGTAGTCGCCGAATTGGGTGGCGAGTGTGACTCCGGCAACGGCGCAGCCGGACACCATCACCAGGCGCAACAGCCCTTGCAGGGCGTCCCGGGCCGGCTCGCCCTTGCGTTCCCACGCCAGCCTCCCGGCCGCCAGAAGCAGCCCGAGGACGGCGAAAAAGGCCGTGAGCCAGTGTGTGTACTGCCAGAGAAAGGCCACGGGCCCATCGGGACGGCCGGTTGCCGTGGACCCGAGCTTCGGCGTGGGTACCCCGACCCACAGGGAAGAAAGAGTGCCGATGGCGTCGGCCTGCGCCGTCTGAATGGCGGAGGCTATTTCCGCGATGATTCCCTTGGAGACGGCGCCAGTGGTGCAGTCGATAGGGTGGTGGAGGAACCCACCGAGGTCGTCGCAACTCATGAGACGCCGCTCCAGGGAATGTAGCCGACCGTGCTTGTCACCTGGGACACGTTCGAGCTGTCGGCGCCATTGTCCTGGATCTTGATTTTCCAGTCGCCGTCAAGCCACTTCACCGTGAAGGTGGCAACGTTGAACGTGCCGTTGTTCATGCGGTAGACGAGGTTCATCACGGCTGCGTCGGGGGAGTAGCTGACGTACTGGAAGGCCGCCATCTGGCCGTCGCCGGCCCCGCCCTTCAGCTCGTGGGTGTTCAGCGCCTGGAGGTCGCGGTCCACGCCCGGGCCGGGGACCGTCTGATTTTTGAGGATCTGGAAGGCTTCGGCGTTGTTCGCGGAGCCCAGCCGGTCACCGATCTGCGAGGCGGCGATCAACGCGCCGAGCGGCGTGTGGGCGTAGCAGCGCGCGACGTGACCCTCGACCTTTCCTGGGCCGGCGATGGTCGAGGTGGGCAGGGCGCTGCCCTTGACCAGCTGCCAGGTGATGTTGGGCGGCGTGCTGGTGGGCACCGTCTGGTCAGTGTCCGACAGCCCGCACGCGTTCGCGGTGGCCGCCGGGCTGCCGGCGCCAGCGGGCGGGACGCCCCTGGTGGAGCCTGGGCTGGTGGCCTGCGGCGTGTCGTCCTTGCCGGAGCCCCCGGTTGTGATGACAACGACGGCGAGAACGAGAACCAGGCCCAGGAAGGCGGCTGCGGCGAGGAACCCGGGCCGGCGGAAGGCACCACGCCGGTCGTCGCCGGTTGGCAGGTTGTTGATGCTCACAAGTACCCCCTCTTCATGGACTGGTTAGACCAGCGCGCCGACGAGCGCGGAGGCCGAGCCGACCAGGACACAGGCGCCCAGGACGTAGGCGAGGCCGGTCATGTGCTGGCCCCCCTCGCCACGGTTGTGCATGACGGCCATGCGGCCGGCGACGAACAGCAGACCGGCGACGCACAGGCCGCACACGACCCACGCCACCCACTTGAGGATCGTGTCCAGGTGCTCGTGCCCGGGGGGTGCGGTGCCCGTGCCGGGGTTGGGGACGTCGGCCAGGTAGACGTGGGCGCGGCCGACCGCGGAGAGCGCAAGATCATGCATGTCGATTGCCTCCAGAAGCGATGTGGAAGAGGTCCAGCCCCAGCTGACGGAAGGCCGGGTGGTCTGTGGGGGGAGGGGCACCGAGCCGCAGGTCCTCGATCCAGGGGATTTCCCAGAGGCGCGGGAAGCCGCCGGCGACCAGCCGCGCGAGCTCGCGCAGCGGGCGGGGCGGCTTGCCCGGCGCGTCGGCGACCTGGACCAGGCCCAGCACCTCGACGCCCTCCGGGACCTGGGCGGACGCCCACTGCCTTCCGGCGAGCTGAGCGCGGGTCAGGCCGTAGTGGTGCGTGCGTGCCACGAGCACGACCCGAGCAAGGGCCGGGGGCTGCGGCGCCGGCCAATAGGTGCCGGCCTCCGCCCCGCCTGCGCCGATCGCATGGGCCAGCGTGGTGACGCCGGAACCACCGTGGCACGAGACCCACCAGAACGCGGGTGCGACCCCTGCGGGGATGGAGAAGGCCGGCAGGCCGCCGAAGGGCTGGGGAACCGTCGTGGGCTGCGGACGGTGCGGTCCCGTCACACGCCTCGGCGCGGCGGCGTACGGAGAGGCACCCCCTCCTCGACGACCAGATGAGTCAGTTTGCGCAGGTTTCGTCACCCACGGGTTGGATTCGTGCAAGTGTTCCCACCCCTCCCGGGCCAGCGAGTTTATGCCACTCAAGTGCCGGGAGCGCGCCAGATTATGACGTGATGTAGTCGTGCCGAGACGTTATGGTCATAGACCCCTGGCATCTCGTGTGACGCCTGGGAGCTCTGGGGTGTCGCTAAGGGGGAGGCATGGCCATCATCGGTGAAATACGCGCACACATAGGACAAGCGCGTGAAGCTCTCGAAGATGGTCAAGCACGAGGCAGCACCCAGCCGGGGTGTGCTGCGTGAAAGGCTGCATCCTCTACGCCCTGGCCGCCGCCCTGGCCTTCGTATTCGGCATCATCATGCTGCTGACCATCGCGGCCGGCGGAGACGACTCCACCTCCCCAGGCGGGGGGCTGGGCGGCCAGCTGAACGGGGACAAGGTCCCCGCCGCCTACGTCGAGTTCGTCAAGCAGGCCGGCTCCGTGTGCAGCACGGTCAGCGCGCCCCTGATCGCCGCTCAGATCGAGTCGGAAAGCGCATGGGACCCGCAGGCCGTATCCCGCACGCCGAGCGGGGATCCGATCGCCCTGGGCATCGCGCAGTTCATCCCGGAGACCTGGGCATCGGTGGGCCGGGACGAAAACCACGACGGCCTGACCAACGTATGGGATCCGGCCGACGCGATACCGGCAATGGGGCGGTACGACTGTGAAGTCGCCAACGACGTCAAATCCGTTCCTGGCGACCCGGTGTCGAACATGCTCGCCGCCTACAACGCCGGCCCGCAGGCGGTGATCAACGCAGGCGGAGTACCCAACATCAGCGAGACCCAGGGCTACGTCAAAGCCATCAAAGACCTGATCCCGAAGTACACGCTCGCCCTCTCCGGCGGCGGTACGGGATCTGCGTTCGGGCAGAGCGTCATCGCCGCCGCGCAAAAGGAACTGGATCTGCCCTACATCTGGGGCGGTGGCGATACCAACGGCCCCACCGGCGGCGGATTCGACTGCTCCGGGCTGGTCCTGTACGCCGTCTACCAGGCGTCGGGCGGCAAGATCGACCTTCCGCACTCCTCGGAGATGCAGGCCACCATGGGCACCGAGGTCCCGCGCGACCAGATGCAGCCAGGCGACGTGATCGCGATCCAGACCGAGCCGGGCGACTACTCCCACGTCGCCCTCTACTACGGCGACGGCAAGATCCTGGAGGCACCCCGGCCCGGCCGCAACGTGCGGATCGCCCCCCTCAGCCAGTACGACGGCATGACCCAGACCGTCCGGAGGTTCGGATGACAGGCACGTCCAGCGCCCTGCGCCGCGTCGCCGTGGCGGCCGCCATTGCGGCCCTGACGGCAGCCGGCTGCTCCAGCACCCACACCACGCCCGAGAAGCCCTCCGCCAGCACTGCGGGCCCCACGGCTTTCGTTCCGCGCTACCCCACACTGCCACCGGGTACCTCAGGCACGCCGCCCGTCCCCCTGCCGACCTCTGCCAACGTCAAGAACGGCGACCCCGACACCGTCAGCCAGGCCGCCGTCACCATCCAGTGGACGATGGACACAACCATCGACACCTCCCAACACGACGCCGAACTACGCTCCGCCGACCTCCTCGCCCCCCGCTATCTCGCCGCCCTCAAGGCGCACCCCCCGGTGGCTGCACCCGGCGCCCAGTGGATCGAGTGGTCCCACCACCGCGCCTACACCACCGTGACCACCCGTGCCCTCCACGACCAGCGGCCACCGGACACACCACTCGAGGCACGCCGCCAGTGGCTGGTCACCGCCACCCCGCACGGCCGCGACCGGTGGACCGGACGCCCCGTCACCTCGACGGTCTTCGTCACCATGACCCGCGCGGACGCCAGCTCGCCCTGGCGTGTCTCCGCCGTCACCGTCTCGTCATGAGGAACGCCGCTATGACCACACCGCGTACCGCACCGCGTATCGACGACATCCCGGCCACCCCTGTGGTCATCCTCTCCACCACCGGCCAGGTGGCGTTCCTCGACGGCGCCCAGCTCTACGTACCCGACGGCGTCGACCCCCGCGTCGTCGCCGCCCAGGCCGCGATCCTCCACGCCCAAGGGCTGGGCCGAGCGGTGCGCGCCGAGCTCCACGACGCCGACGGTCAGCGATGGCCCATGATCATCACCCCGGAGGGAGGTGTCTTCCAAGGCAACCGCCCGCTGCCCTCCCCCACCCAGACGCCCCAGGACGACGCCCCCGCGCCAGCCAACCACCAGCAGGCGCAGCCGATGCCCGGGCCGGCCGCGCAGGACGTCGATCCGGAGAACGTGCCAGCCTGGCCCCTGGTCACCATCACCATGACCCCGGACGGCGCGGTGCTGGTCAACGACGCGCCCGTGCCCGCGCCCGAAGGAGTCGACGCCCGGGCCGCCGGCGTGGCGGCCGCCGCCGACCACGTCCTGCGCCTCGGCCTCGCGCGCCCCGTACGAGCCCAGGCCATCGAGCCGGACGGCACCGTCTGGCCGCTGCTGATCCACCCCGACGGCACAGCCTCCCCCGCCGGAGACGCGATCCGGCCCGAGCGCCGCCGCTGGCTGCGCCGCAGAACCTGATCACCGTGACGCCGCGGCGTGGGGTAGGCCGGGCTCGCTCAGGGCTGCCGTTGCAGCCGACCGAGCACAGCGAAGGGCCAGTTGGGCGGGTGGTAGCCAGGCCGATTGGCTGGAGAATGACGTGAAGTGAGGGGCACATGGGGGAGCGGTTCACAACACCGGCTGCGGTCCGGGACCACTGGATGCTCGACGGGGCCGACGACTACCGAGTCCGTGAGACCAAAGCCGAGGCCGATGCCCGGCGGTCAGCCGCAAGGTCGCGAGCGGACCGGGCCAGCGACATCCAGCTGGTCGGTGAAGCGCTGGTAATTGCCCGGCTCCGTCAGCCGTCGACGAACCGGGATCTATGGGGTGTGCTCCACGCCGGTACCGCCCTGCCGGTGGTGATGCTGGAAGAAGGGCAGAGCGGCGAACGGGCGCGTGCTCTGGCCGAGGCACTGGACCAGTGGCGGGACCCGGAAACCCAGGAGCCGTTCCCGTGGGGCAGCGACGGCCTGTCCGACCGGCTCCGCTCGCCGTACGGGCGCAGCCTCCTCGACCAGGTGCGTGGCCGCGACCCGGAAGCCCGCTGGGAAGGTTCCGCGCCCGTGGACGCGGAGACCTATGAGAAAAACGGCGGGCTGGAGTACCGCTACGCCACCAAGGACGGCGAGCTGACGGTCTACGCACCGGACGGGCTGCTGATCGCCCGCGCAACCAACCGGTTCGACCGGAACACCCGCAAGGACGCTTGGATCGGGGAGATGCGCGACGGACGGCGCATCTCCGGACGCTGGTCGCAGCACTTCGTCGAGCACGCTGTGCAGCAGCACCTTCTCGCCCAGCGGGAGCCCGCCGAGCGGGATGCAGTGTGGATCCACTACACCGCCGACCGCGCCATGGTCCACGGCACCGACCGGCACGACGACAACCTCAAGAGCATGCTGCGCTCGGCCGGCTTCACCTGGAGCGGCTACGCCAAGGCGTACGTCACCGCAGGCACCACTCGGTCGGTGGCCCGGGCACAGAGCGTCGACCGGTTCGCCCGGGCCATGTATGAGGAAGGCCGCATCGTCGAGATCCGGGCGGATGAGGACCGGCTGCGCGGCATCCTCGCGCCCGCCGCCCCCGCGTCGGCCCCAGCGCGGCAGCCCGCTCCGGCACCGGCGCCCGAGGCGGAGCCGGTGGTGAGCCCGCAGGACCTGACGGACGACCAGCTCGCCGCGGAGCTGGAGCGGCTGCGGACCGAGCGGGACGCGGCCGTGTTCGGCGGTGCCCGACGCAAGCGGCTCGATGAGCTGATCGCCCCGCTGAGCCAGGAGCGAGAGCGCAGGCAGATCGCCGAGATTAAGGACCGGGCCGATCCGGCCGGGATGACGGGCGAGGAGATTGCCGCCGAGCACGAGATCCTCTACCAAGGGCTGCGCGGCCACGTTCCTAACCAGGCAGTGGCCGCAGCCCGCCGAGCGCGCATCAACTTGCTGGAGGACGAGCAGGGTCGCCGCATCACCGCGGAGCTCGACGCCCGGCCCCCGGTCGTCCAGCTGACCGACGAGGAGCTGAACGCCGAGGGCGCCCAGCTGGCCAAGGACCGTTTCTCCAATGTGCTGGCGGGAGCGCGAGCAGCCCGCAACGCCCGGGGAGAGGCGGTCGGCCAGGAGATCGCGGAGCGCCGGCTGCGGGCCTTGACCGAGCGGGCGGAGCAGACCCCGATGGGGCAGCTCGACGACATCCAGCTCACCGAGGAGCTCGAAGCGCTGCGCACGCAGCAGCTGCACAACTCCGACTTCGCGGGCTCTTTCGAACAGAAGGAACGCGCCCAGAAGGCGCACGACGCCCGGGCGAAGGAGCTCCAAGGCGAGCTGCGGAAGCGCGACGAAAAGGCATTCCTGGAGCTGCTGAAGGCTGACGGGCGCGTTCGTCTGACGAAGTCGGCGAACAGCGAGACCGTGCAGATCAGCATCCACGGCCGCTGGTACGGCCAGCTCATAGAGTCCACCTCTGGCTGGCAGGCACGCCTGTGGCGCGATCGGGACATCACCCACAACGAGCCGTGGCGCACCGAAGCCCTGCGCTGGCTGATCGAGCAGTACGAGAAGGATCCGCAGACCCACGACACCCGCACCTGGGGCGCGCTGGCCATCGTCGAGATGCCGCCAGCGTTCGTCGCGCAGCTCACCGAGCGGTACAGCGAGGCGACGCTGACGGAGGAGGCCGAGAAGTACCTGATCGGGAAGCTCGCCAGCTCGTCGCGCACCCGGTCCTTCGACGCCCGGGGCAACGCCATGATGGTGCACGCCCTGGACCTGCCGGAGCAGACGCTGCCGGTGCTGGAGCAGCTGGGGCGGCGCCTGGTCGACCAGCTGGATGAGGACCTGGACTCCGACCACCGCAAGACGCGGGAGCAGGCCAAGCGGGCCCGCCCCAACGTGCTGCGGGGCCTGGACGAGCTCCGCGAGACAATGCAGGAACGAGGCCTTGCGCCGCTGACGGACGCGGTCGCCGGGGCGCCGCAGGAGGAGGGGGAGGCAGCAGATGAGCGAGTACGCGACGACGGCCCGCCGGCACTGGGAGACGTACCGGCCGCGGGAGCTGGCCGAGATGGAGGACCCGGAGGAGTTCTTCCAGGGCCTGGCGCAGGACGTGCAGGTGAGGATCGCGGAGCTGACCGAGGAGCGGATGGGCGAAGCGATGCAGGAGACGGATCATCAGCGGCGGGCGGGCAAGCTGAAGGCGGCGCAGCAGATGGCCCGGGAGCAGGCGCTGAGGGAGATCGTGTTCCTGGAGCCGGAGGAGGAGAGCCGGGACGCGGAGCTGCCCCGGTAGCGGCCCGCTTCCGGCCCGTCTCCCAGGACGACCTTGCCCCGGCGGGGGAGCGGGCGAAGGCCGTCGCCAATCTCGAAGCGGTCCGCGTCCTGAAGCAGGTCCAGGCCGAGGAGCGGCCGGCGACCGCCGAGGAGCAGCAGGTGCTGGCCCGCTGGTCCGGGTGGGGCTCGGTGCCCGACGTCTTCGCCGACCGCCCGCAGCAGGACGACCCCGTCTTCGGGCCGGGCGGCGAGCGGGAGGGCGGCTACGCGGCCGCCGTCGCCCGCTGGGAGGCCCTCGCGGATGTCCGCGAGCCGCTGCGGGCGCTGTTGGACGATGCGGAGTGGCGCGCGGCAGCCGCCTCCACCCTGTCCGCCCACTACACCCCGCCCGAGATCACCCGGGCCGTGTGGCAGGCTCTGGCCGACCTCGGTTTCGACGGCGGCGAGGTCCTTGAGCCCGGCTCCGGCGCGGGCGTCACCTTCGGCACCGCCCCGGAGACCGCCCGGCTGACCGGTGTCGAGATCGACCCGACCAGCGCCGCGATCTCCCGTCTCCTCGCCCCCGACGTCACCGTGCTGGGCGAGTCCTTCGCCGACACCATCGCCCCCGACGGCGCCTTCGACGCCGTGGTCGGCAACGTGCCCTTCGCCCGGGTCACGCTGTTCGACCCGAAGCACAACAAGAGCCGACACCGCATCCACAACCACTTCCTCGTGAAGTCGGTGGCCCTCACCCGTCCTGGCGGCATCGTCGCCCTGATCACCTCCCGGCACACCCTGGACGCCGAGCGGGACGCAGCCCGCTCCGAGCTCTTCGAGACCGCCGACCTGCTGGGCGCCGTCCGCCTGCCGAACAAGGCGTTCGCCCGCTCCGCCGGCACCGACGTGGTCACCGACATCCTGCTGCTGCGCCGCCGCGCCGCCGGCGAGGAGCCCGCCGACGCCTCCTGGCTCACCTCCACCCGGCAGGAGGCCAACGGGCACACCCTGCCCGTCAGCGACTACTTCACCGCCCACCCCGAGCACGTGCTCGGCACCCTGACCACGCGCATGGGCGCGCACGGGCCGGAGCTCGCCGTCGACGGCGACGTGGACGTAGCCGAGGGCCTGCGTACCGTGCTGCGGCAGATCACCGACGCCACCGTCTCGGCCGGGCGTGAGTACCTGCCGCACCCGGACGGCCCGCACCGGCCGCCGCTGCGCCTGCGTCCCGCCGGCCAGGTGCAGGACTTCACCGGCCGGCTGTCGGCGGACGCGGACGGCAAGCTGTGGCAGGCCAACA